>JAFTMF010000059.1 GCA_017452565.1 Clostridia bacterium | reverse complement strand
TCTCCGCTCGGCGGACGGCAGCAAGGTTTACGCTACCACCACTATTGACGTGAAGGCCGGCGACTTTACCAAGTACAGCTTTACGATGTCCCCCAACGCTACCGACGACAACGGCAGCTTTGCCCTCTCCCTCGCCTCCCCCGCTGAGATCAATATCGGCTACGCCTACCTCCAGCCCGGCGAGTGGGCACGCTACAAGGGTCTGCCCGTCCGAAAGGACGTAGTCGAAGGAATGGAGGCCATCGGTCTGAAGGTCCTCCGCTTTGGCGGATGTATGGCCAACGCCGCCGACTACAAGTGGAAGTCTATGGTAGGCGCTCCCGAGGATCGTCCCACCTACAAGGGCTGGTGGTACACCTACTCCTCCTTCGGCTTCGGCATCGTGGAGTTTATGGATCTCTGCGAGGCGATGGGCATCTACTACATCCCCGACTTCAACGCCTACGAATCCCCCGAGGATATGGCAGACTTCGTCCGCTTCGCCCTTGGCACCGATGAGAACGATCCTTGGGTACAGCTCCGCAAGTCCATGGGACGGGAGGAGCCCTACAATCTGAAGATGATTCAGATCGGCAACGAGGAAAAGGTGAACGCAGACTTTGCACGCCGCTTCAACGCCATTGCCGACGCCATCAAAGACATCGCTCCCGATCTGATTCTGGTGGTAGGCGACTTCGCTTACCGCGACGTGATCACCGATCCCTACAACTTCACCGGCAGTGATGCGGGCATCACTACCCTTGCTCCCCACAAGTCTATCTTGGACAACGCTATGGAGAACGGACAGACCGTTTGGTTTGACATCCATTGGTGGAGCGAGAGCGGCAACGAGCCTGCCTCCTACATTGAGGCGGCCTTCAGCCTCTACGATGCGCTGAAGTCCATCTGCCCCGCGTCTGATCCCAAGCTCTGCATCTTCGAGCTCAACGCCAACGCCCACACGCTGGAGCGTGCGCTCTGCAACGCCTTTGCCATCAACGCCACCATCAAAGCCTCGGATATCTTCCCTATCGTCTGCTCTGCCAACTGCCTGCAGGTGCAGGATCAGAACGACAACGGCTGGAATCAGGGTCTGGTGTTTATGGATAGCGACGAAGTTTGGCTCCAGCCTCCCGCACTGGCAGCAGAGCTCATCGGCAGCGGCTTGCAAGGCACTCTCATCGCCCACACCGCCCGAGAAAACGTGGATTTCAGCGTCAGTGCATCCATCTCCGAGGACGGCAAGACGGTAGTGCTCACCGTGGTCAACCGCTACGAGTCTGCACAGAACGTGTGGATCGAGCTGCCCGGTATGAAGAGTATGACCGTAAAATCCCTCGCCGGTGCGCTGAACGCTGTGAATACTGCGGCAGCACCAAGCAAGGTTGCCATCGGCGATAGCGTTCCCTGCGAAGGTCAGCTGGCAAAGCTCCCTGCCAACTCGGTGAACGTGATTACCATCACTGTGGAATAACGAAAACATCAAAACGGCAAGCACGAAGTGCTTGCCGTTTTTATCTGCCCCGTATCGCTCTTGACAATCCGGGCAAACTATGGCATAATGATATAAAATCCGATATGCGCAATGGCGCAGGAAAGGTTCGCTTATGGTATCCATCGGCAGCAAAGCCCCCGATTTCACTCTTCCCGATAAAGACGGAACTCTCGTCTCCCTCTCGGATTTCCGAGGCAAGAAGGTAGTAGTTTATTTTTACCCCAGAGACAACACCCCCGGCTGTACCCGTCAGGCCTGCGCCTTCGCATCCGCTTACGATGCCTTTCGGGAAAAGGGCGTGGAGGTCATTGGCATCAGCAAGGACAGCGTAGCCTCCCACGGCAAATTTGCCCAAAAGTATGCGCTTCCCTTTATCCTGCTATCCGATCCCGAGCTGTCCGCCATCACCGCCTACGGCGTTTGGCAGGAGAAAAAGCTCTACGGCAAATCCTCTATGGGAGTGGTCCGCACCACCTTCCTCATCGACGAGGAGGGCAATATCCTGCGAGTGATGCCCAAGGTGAAGCCCGACACCAACGCTGCGGAGATACTGGAGCAATTATAAATCCAATGTTATTTACGGCAGTCTTTATAATAATCTCGGCTCAAAAACAGTGTTCGTTGACAGATTGCCCTCTTTGTGATACAATGAAATCAATATACGAACCGGAGGTAACCAATTATGTACATTCCCGCAGATGACCGTTACAGAAAACAGCCCTACCGCAGATGTGGCAGAAGCGGCATTAAGCTGCCCGCCATCTCCCTGGGTCTGTGGCACAATTTTGGCGACATCACCCCCTTCGGCGTGCAGAAGGACATCCTTCGCACCGCCTTCGACAATGGTATCACTCATTTTGACCTTGCCAACAACTACGGCCCTCCCTACGGTGAGGCAGAGCGCAACTTCGGTATCCATATGGACCGTGACTGGCACACCCACCGTGACGAGCTGCTGATTTCCACCAAGGCAGGCTACGATATGTGGCAGGGTCCCTACGGCAACGACGGCTCCCGCAAGTACCTCATCGCCAGCCTTGACCAGTCGCTGAAGAGAATGCACGTAGACTACGTGGACATCTTCTACCACCACCGTCCCGACCCGCACACGCCCATTGAGGAGACTATGCAGGCACTCCACGACATCGTAAGAAGCGGTAAGGCGCTTTACGTGGGCATCTCCAACTATAGCCCCGAGCAGGCTAAGGTTGCCATCGAGACGCTGGAGAAGATGGGCACTCATATGCTGATCCATCAGCCCAACTACTCTATGTTCAACCGCTCCATCGAGCACGGCCTGACTGACGTTCTGAAGGAGCACGGCGTTGGCTGTATCGCCTTCGGCCCTCTGGCAGGCGGTAAGCTGACGGGACGCTATCTGAACGGCATCCCTGCCGACTCCCGTGCCATCCACGATCCTCGCTTTATGCGGGCATCGGACATCAACGAGAATCTGCTGCGCACCGTTCGTGCCCTGAATGCAGTGGCAGAGCGCCGCGGTCAGACACTGGCACAGATGGCGCTGGCTTGGACCCTCCGCACTGACGGTGTCACCTCCGCCCTCATTGGCGCAAGCCGCGGCGAGCAGGTGAAGGAGAACGTAGAAGCGCTGAAGAATATGAGCTTCACCGAAGAAGAGCTGGCAGAAATCGACGCAATCCTTGCAAAGAGATAAAGCAAACGCAAACCAACCGTAAAACTAAGATTAGCCACCACGTTTTTCGTGGTGGCTTTTTGATCTGCAATCAGCAAATTTTATTGGTTCAATTATTTTACTATACGTTCGTAGGTATTCCAATCATAGATTTCATAACTTCTTTTAGATCCAAACAATCGTCCCCAAATCGTCCGTTTTTTGCGAATCCGTTTCATCATTCTTTGAAAACCTATTTCCCCGAACCAATCGTCCTCGGGATCACTGCGGTCAAATTGTGCATCGGCAATCCAACGCTTGGTTTGGGGATTGGTAACCATTATAACGGTATGTTTGCCTTGCATAATTTCTTGAATCTCTTCGATCA
Source organism: Clostridia bacterium (assembly GCA_017452565.1). GTDB lineage: Bacteria > Bacillota > Clostridia > Oscillospirales > CAG-272 > CAKSQF01. The sequence goes on along the minus strand of JAFTMF010000059.1, from coordinate 1,914 downwards.
AATAGGAACCGTTTTCCGATGCATCACCGGAAAAATACTCAAAACTAAAATCTCCAAACCACAAATCCCAAAACACATACTCGCCGTTCTTTTCTTCAAATTCCAGCTCGATATGTTTTTTCCCATTATTGCTTTGAACTATCAAAGCATAATATTTGTGTTCTTTTGCATTTTTTGTGTACAAGGACGGTGATATATGATAGAGAAAATCCGCTTCGCTTGCAAATTCACATTCTTGAAACGGGATTGAATTGGTTGTCAATAAATCTTTAGCTTGAGATAAAGTCATCGTATCATCCCTCCTTCTGCAAACTCTGTTTCTTCTTACTTTATACCACAAAATCATTCATAAGTCAATATGCGTTTTCTTCATCAAAAACACCACCTCGCCGAGGTGGTGTTGTTTGCCTAGCTTATTCTTCTGTCGCTCTGTACTCTTCCAGCATTTCGGCAACGCCGTTGGCCAGCATTCCGTAGCCCTTATCGCCGGGATGGAGCTTGTCGGGGAAGTTTTTCAGAGTGATAACGTTCTTGGTGTAGGAGTACATATCGTAGAAGTGGAGATCCCACCCCTCGCCGATGAGGGTTTCGGTGAGCTCCTTCTGCAGATCACGAACCGTCTTGCTGCCAAAGGCATCGTTGCCGCCGTAAACGGGACAGTTCATCAGGAAGTAGGTCATATCGGGATTTCTCTTCTTGATGGCGTTCAGCAGATTGCGGTAGCCTTCTTCAAACTTGGCGGTGGAATTGGCGTTCCAGTTCTGATCGCGGTTGGAGTCGTTGGTGCCCAGCATAATCAGAGTGATGTCCGCATCTCTTGCGCCGTTCAGCATATTGGTGTAAGCACCGGTCTTGATGTAGGCATCATTGAGGTCTTCCCGCATAGTCTTGCCGCTGACGCCGTAGTTGTAGATGATGTAATCCTTCCACAAAATTCTCTGCAGAATCACGGGATAGGAGCAGTACAGACCGCTAGAGCAGCCGTAGCCCTCGGTGATACTGTCGCCTACGCAGGCAACGGTAATCAGATCAGCAGTGTTCTCCATTGCGAGACCGTCGGGGATTTGCACGTCCTTGCTGTTCTGATTGGCAAAATCCTTGTACAGCGCATCCAGTGCGTGATAGGTCGCACCGGCAGAGCCGCCGTTGATACAGAGCTTGCCCTCCAGCATAGAAATGCGGTAGGTGTAAACGTCAGACAGCCCCGACTTGTTGGTGTTGGACTGAGGACGGGAGGTCTTGCCGATGAGGATCTCGTGATCGGTCTTTGCCTTGGTATCGGATACGACGGGAACGGCTACGCCGGTCATACTCTCCAGCGTTGCGGCCAACTCCTCGGCAATAATGCGGTCATAATGGGTATCTCCGTACTCGAAGCTATCGGGATAGTTTCGCTTCACACGGGAATACTCGTCAGCCGCATAAACGATCTGATACTGAGACAGATCGACACCGCCGATGGTGATGCTGTCGTAGGAGACTTTGGGCTCTTCGGGAGCGGGAGTCTCGGTGGTGGCGGTGGTGGTAGTGGTGTCGGCAGGCTTGCCCGCATCACAACCGGTGAGGAGAGGCAGGATCAGCATCGAGCCTGCCAACAAAAGGGATAAAAGCTTTTTCATAGGAGTTTTCCTTTCTAAAGATAACAGTATTTCCACAAATACTGATAAATTCATCGTTTTTTCTTGCGTACTGCGAGAACGATGACAACAGTCCCTATAACTGCCGCAAGGCCGATGCCTCCCAGCAGGGCGGGGAGCAGACTCTTCCCTGCCGGCTTTTCAGCTGTGGGAGGAGTGGGCTGAGAGCCCTCGTCATCGGACAGGTCGGGCTGATCGGGAGCGTCCTCCGGGATGGACGAGCCGATGCGGAAGAGCACCGCATCCTGCCCCTTCACCGTGAAGGTGAGGGCAGATC
>JAFTMF010000008.1 GCA_017452565.1 Clostridia bacterium | reverse complement strand
TAATTAATAAAAGATTATTGAATCTTTGAGCTTTATTTTGTATAATATTATCAAATACAAGTCTAATCAGAGTAGTTTAGTACAATGGTGAGTTTTAGGAAAGAGTATTTAAAATTTTATTGTACAATAGGAGAAATGTTATGTTTAATCGAAATAGAAAAATGTTCAGATTAATTTCCATATTATTATGTACACTGGTTGTATTATCTCAATACTCTGTAATGGCTTCGGATCTGTCCATTGAATTCAAAGAAATTGTACTTCAAGATGCTTTGCAATGCTATTTTGATAGTAGATGTGTATTGAACGCAGATCAGATAATAAGTGCATTAGACGGAATTGCGGAGCCGGGACTAATAAATGATGAATTGAAGCGATTCGATGCTGTTGAAGACGAATCCGTTTCAGCAATTACGAATAGTTATGTGTTGGTCTCTTGTTCATTTTATGATGACGAAGGAATAGCTATTGTTACGGAAAATATCTCGTACAGTGTTTCTGATTCAACGCATAATGATACGATTACTCACAATATTACATTCGGATATACATCTGATTTTTCGAGTTTTCTTATTTTGAGTGATGGATATTTTGAACCTCTTTTGGAATTTAAATCTTGCTCATATGTTTCATCTTCTTCGGTAACAAATAGTATGAACTCTCGGACTACAACAGTGGATGATGGTGTCAGTTTGACAGGGGATTATGCTTACGATATTGTTCAAGTTGCCGTAGCGGAATTAGGGTATCTTGAAAAAGATGAAGCCACTGATAATCTCGATGACAAAACTGCGGATGCCGGTTGGGGTAATTATACTAAATACGGACGATGGTATGGTTGGAATGGGGATTCTTGGTGTTCTATCTTTGTTGCATGGTGTGCTAATCAAGCAGGAATTAGCACCAGTGTAATTCCCAAGAACAGATATGGTCGTGTGAGAGAAAAGAAAGCTTTTTTTATAGATGAAAATGATGAAGATAATGATCTGTATTATGAAAGTTTTTCTCAAGGTGGCACATATATCCCCAAAATAGGTGATTTGTTTTTTACATTAAACGCTGCAACTGGGCAAAATCATATCGGAATAGTACGCTCAGTATCAGAGAATGAGTTTATAACCATTGAGGGAAATAAACAAAATCAAGTTTTATCTCGTACAATGTCTTTTACCGATAATATGTTAGTTGGTTTTGCATCTCCTGCCTATACTACTGCTGAATCAGCTCATGACTATCAGTGTATAGACCATTCGTCATCTCTCGCTCATACTTGTAAGAATTGTGGCAAAGAGGCAACTGCTACTCTGTCTTGTTCTCATGAAGGAACCAAGCATCAATCAATTTGTTCTTTGTGTAATGATACAATTTCTGCTCCGTATCGATTGGTATATGATGCTACTAATCATTGGAAACAGTGTACTATTTGTGATAATGAAAATTGGGATATCGTATTGCATGCGTTGCGGCCAGTAAATGGTGGTGAGTATTATGTGTGCCGAATGTGTAATTACGATTCAAGAGTGATTGTAATAAATAAACTGCCCATATTGATCCCATCCCCGTTAGAAGGAGCATAAAAATGAAAAAACTGATTTCACATTTATTGATTTTATCCGCATCTCTGCTCCTCCTATCCTCGTGTGCAGGGGGAGAGATCGGCAGTACGACTACTTTGCCTGCGCATTCCGATCCTGCTACTACTACCACTACCTCTAATACGACTACAGAGAAAGTGCCCGACACGAATGAGCCTGTGACCCGGCCGATTACCAAACCTTCGGCGGCTGATGCGCTTCTTTCTTTGATGCAGGAAAAAGGTTGTCCTGCCGACAAACTGCCCACCGTAGAGCGTGAGTTGACTGCCGAAGAGCTTTCGGCGGTATCAGCATTCCTTTCCGACGAAGATGCGCTGACCGTTTTGGGAGCGGAAAGCTTTCTATCGCCCGAAGAAATACGTGTTTACGGAATACTGTATGCACAGATAGGCAAAGAAGCTCCCGCGGATGAAAAAGCGGCTGTAGTTGCGAAATACGGTGACAACGAGTGGCTTGCCGACGATTGCACCAAAATGACCACCGCCGAGCTGGATGCGTTGCTTCGCAAGTACACAGGCATAGGAATGGATCCTTCTATGAAGGGAAATTACGTGTTTTATATGGAAGAATACGATGCGTATTATATGTTCGCAACAGACGGTTACGGTGTCTCGGTGGATACTTTGACGGGTTATTTGACTGCGGACGGTGATTATTTGATTCGTTTCGGCAATGAATATGATGACCGTGTTGCACTGTTGGATTCAACTGACAATGGTTTATTGATTCGGATGATGATTGAACTAAAAGGTGGTCTTTCCGACAATTAAATAGGAGAAGGAGCTGAGTGATTCACTTAGCTCCTTTTAACATTATAATTCCTGTATCTGCATCACCGGTAGAACCTTCTTTAAAAATGTAACAATTTCTAAAAACTTGTCCCGCTCCTATTGATTTCCCGAAATAGGTGTGGTACAATGTAGGGTATGATAATTGGGGTACTATCCCCATTTTGGAGGTTTCGTATGGATCGAGTCACTAAACCCAACTACTATTTAGATATCGCACAAACCGTCCTGAAGCGCTCCACTTGTCTGAGAAAGCGTTACGGCGCCATCATCGTAAAGAACGACGCCATCGTGTCTACCGGTTACAACGGTGCGCCCCGTGGCAGAGCCAACTGCATCGAGCTGGGATTCTGTATGCGGGAGCATCTGAACATCCCCCGCGGTGAGCGCTACGAGCTGTGCCGTGCGCTTCACGCCGAGCAGAACGCCATCATCAACGCTTCCCGTGATCAGATGCTGGGCGCTACCCTCTATCTGGTAGGCGAGGACAGCCAGACCGGTGAGCTGCTTACCGACGTCTGCTCCTGCGCAATGTGCAAGCGGATGATTATCAATGCAGGCATTGAAAAAGTAGTGATCCGCAACTCCCCCGATACCTACGAAAGCGTAGACGTCCGCCAGTGGGTGCGGGACGATGACAGCCTCAGCGGCAAGTTCGGTTATTGATCTGCGCAAGTATCCCCGAAAGGAAATGTATGAATACCACAACGAAAACAAAAAAACGCAAAAAGCCCTTTCCTTGGCGCACGCTTCTGCCTTGGATCATCGTGGCAGCGGTGATCCTCGCCATTCTGCTGGGTGCCGCCATCTACAATGCCGTCGTCAACAAAGATGATCGAGTGGTCTACCGCTTCGACTATCTGTCCGAGAGCGGCGAGTATCGGGACACCGATCGGAACATCACCTACAAGCCCGCTCCCTTCTGCTTCGAAGCGGTGCTCAACGGCTCCGAGGATTATCCTTACGCGAACAGCGATTTCCAGTCGCTCTACCGTCTGGGCTATCGGGACGAAGAGGGAAAGGTGCATCTGAAGCTGGCCAGCGCTTGGCTTTGCACCTCCAAATCGGTGGGCGGTCAGGTGTACTATAACCCTGCCGAGGTAAAGGTTCCCGCCATCGAGGAGTTCAACTGGGACGTGATCTATTTCACCAATCTGGATTCTTCTCAGTTTTCCACCTATACGATGAACGCCGAGGATTCCGACGCTTTGATGAAGGAGTTTACCAGCCCCGATGCGGAGAATCTCTTTGCGACCCTCTATCATTCGGACAAGCTGGAAGCCAAGCTCACGCTGAAGGTCAGCTCCAAAACCTACAAATGGCTCTATCTCAACCTGAACGTGCTGGCCGATGCCGACGGAAACTACTATCTCTGCCCTCAAGGCGCAGTTCTGTCGGAGAATCCCCGTCTGATTGCGGTAGACAAAGCGCATTTTGAGGATTACTTCAAAACGCTGGAAGATATCATCGGAACAGGAACGACTACCCCATGAGCGCACCTTCCGAACAATTGAATCTCACCATCGTCCCTGCGACCATTGACGATCTGCCTCAGCTGATGGCGCTGGAAAACGCCTGCTTCTCCGATCCGTGGCCCGAAGCGGTGATGCGCACCACCTTTGCGGTATCTGTTGCGAAGATCCTCCTTGCAAAGCTGGACGGCGAGGCGGTGGGCTTTGCCATGGCCTATCTCATCCCTCCCGAGGGAGAGATCGGCGACATCTGCGTGTCCCCTGCTCACCGTGGGAAGGGAATCGGCAGGGCGCTGATGAATGCGCTGATCGACGGTTCAAACTGCACGCAGTTTTGGCTGGAGGTGCGGGCGTCCAACTTGGCCGCTCAAAGGCTCTACGAAAAGCTGGGCTTTGAGGTGCTGGGAGTACGGAAGAATTATTACGAGCGTCCCCGAGAGGATGCTCTGGTGATGGGTCTGACCCTCCCCGAAGAATAAACTCAAATAAACTCATTTCACTCATTAAAAGGGAAGAATTTTATGGATACTACCAAGAAGCTTCTGAAAAATCTCCCCGAGCATCTGCTCTATTTCGGAGCCGCAGATCTGATCTGTCTGCTCCTGTCCTTTGCGGTGAATATGATGCTTCGTCCCCTCCTCTTGGAGATGGCACGGGGCAACGAAGCCACCACTCTTGCGGTAGAAACTGCGCTGTGGGGAATTTTTGCCGCCCTCTTTTACATCACCATTGCGGTGATCCTTTCCAAAAGCTCCATCCAGCGATCGGCATATCTTGCTGCTACCATCGGCAGAAAGTACAGCTTTTTCGGCGATCTGGCCACCTTCTGCAAGGGAGGTTTGTGGACGGGCGTGGCGGCCTACGCCATTTTCTGCCTGCCCCTCACCGTCCTGCTGGCTATCATCCCCGAGCTGGACTATATCCCCACGCTCTTCTATCCCCAGTATGCGATGATCGAGCTGTTGGGCGCGTGGCCTGCATATCTTGCGGATATTGTGCTGTATGCGCTCTTCTCCCTCTTCCTGTTCCCATTCCTCCATCTGAAATGGGAGCGGGAACGGCTGTATAAATAAGGCGAGTGGGAAGGCGTAGCTTCTTACCCATTTCGCTCAATACAGACCGTATGAACGGGCGGATATAGAATCCGCCCCTACAAGGTTTGGCAGAAAACGTTGCTCTGCCCATTCCGATCATTTGACAGACAGAAAGACGAAACCTATGTTAATTCTTGCATTTGAATCCTCCTGCGACGAAACCGCTGTGGCGGTGGTGGAGATGAGCGAGAGCACTCGCCGCATTCTCTCCTCCGAGGTGGCTACGCAGGTGGCAACCCACGCCCTCTATGGCGGCGTGGTTCCCGAGATCGCTTCCCGTGCACATACCGAAGCCATCTCCTCGCTGACGAAATTAGCCCTCACCAACGCAGGCGTGACCCGTGATGACATCGACGCCATCGCCGTTACCGCCTCCCCCGGACTGATCGGGGCACTATTAGTTGGTGTGAACTTTGCCAAAGGGCTGGCATCCGCTTGGAAAAAGCCCTTGATCCCCGTCAATCACGTGAAGGGACACGCCGCGGCGGCTTATCTTGCCTTCCCGGAGCTGGACGCTCCCTTTTTCGCTTTGATTGCATCGGGCGGTCATACCTCCCTTACTTACGTGAAATCTCCCACCGAGTTCATCCCCGTGGCACGTACCCGAGACGATGCGGTAGGCGAAGCCTTCGATAAAGTCGCCCGTGTGCTGGGACTACCCTATCCCGGCGGCGCCGAGATGGATCGGCTGGCTGGGCTGGGCGATCCAGAGGCCATCAAACTCCCTTCTGCCGCCATCGACGGTAGTCTGGATTTCAGCTTCAGCGGCATCAAAACCGCCGTCCTCAACTATGCCAACGGACAGAAGCAGAAGGGCATCGACCTCGTTCCCGAGGACGTTGCCGCATCCTTCACCCGCACCGTAACCCGTTCCATCGTCAAGCAGCTGGCGGGTGCCTATGAGGAGTATCACTACGAAACGCTGGTGCTGGCGGGCGGTGTTGCCGCCAACTCTCACCTGCGAGATGCTGTGTCGAATTTTGCCAGAAAAAAGGGAATCAAACTCTGTCTGACCCCCAAAAACCTCTGCGGAGACAATGCGGCAATGATTGCCGCACAAGGCTATTTTGAGGCTGTGGCAGGTCATTTTGCAGACGCTTCCCTCAACGCCAAGGCCACCTCCGGCAAGTCGGTGTTTTAAGGCTTTGAGTCTGTCATTTTGACGAAGGAATTTTGCGAAAATCGACTATCCCTATGGGAAAATAGAATGGATTTGCGAAAATATACAAATCCACTGTCTTGTGGAAAACTGTGGGAAATTTTCCCCACCTCAAGCAGTTTTCAGAAAGATTCCCCCCGAAAAAACGGTCGAAAAAGGAAAAATCCCCGTTTTCCGACCGACTTCGCCCATTTTGCTGTGGAAAACTCTGTTGACAATGTGGAATATTTCACCCGTTTCCCCACACCGTACGGGTGCACAAAATTGTCATACAAAATCACCAAACCAAATGTTCTACCCGATCGCAACCCGATCGAGACTATACAAACCACCATTCAAAGGAGAACCCCAAATTATGAAATACGAAGCACAAATTGAGGCTGCAGCCGAGCATTTTAAGAAGCTCCTCGCCGAGCAGCTGGAGAGAGTAGATCGTATCAACGCCGCAGGAGATGCGGTAGACTATACCAAGAAGGATCAAATCGTCATCGGCATCTGCGGCGGCGACGGCATCGGCCCTACCATTACTGCGGCGGCGCAGACCGTCCTCACCGATATGCTCACTGACGAAGTGAAGAAGGGCAAGATCGTCTTCAAAGTAATCGACGGCCTGACCATCGAGAACCGTGTAGAGCACATGAAGGCCATCCCCGACGACGTTCTGGCAGAGCTGAAGTCCTGCGACGTCATCCTGAAGGGCCCCACCACCACTCCCCGTGCAGGCGATCCTTGGCCCAACATCGAGTCCGCCAACGTTGCGATGCGCAAGGAGCTGGACCTTTACGCCAACGTGCGTCCCGTGTCCGTTCCCGAAAAGGGCATCGACTGGACCTTCTTCCGTGAGAACACCGAGGGCGGCTACGCAGTGGGCTCCAAGGGCATCCACGTCACCGAGGATCTGGGTATGGACTTCGTGGTAACCACCACCGAGGGCACCAACCGTATCGCTCGTCTGGCATTCGAATACGCTCGCGCCAACGGCAAGAACCGTGTTTCCATCGTCACCAAGGCAAACGTTATCAAGACCACCGACGGTAAGTTCCTGCGTCTGTGCGAAGAGATGGCAAAGGAATATCCCGAAATCACCACCGACGAGTGGTTTATCGACATTATGACCGCCAAGCTGGTGGACGAGAAGCGCCGCCGTGACTTCAAGGTCTTCATTCTGCCCAACCTCTACGGCGACATCATCACCGACGAAGCAGCCGAGTTCCAGGGCGGCGTAGGTACTGCCGGCTCTGCTAATATCGGCAAGCGTTACGCTATGTTTGAAGCCATTCACGGCTCCGCCCCCAGAATGGTGAAGGAAGGCCGTGCACAGTACGCCGATCCTTGCTCTATGCTCCGTGCAACCGTCCTGCTCCTCTCCCATATCGGCTATCAGGCCGAGTCTGACAAGCTGGCTCGCGCACTGGACATCTGTATGTTCGAAGAGAAGAAGCTCACCATCACCGGCCGTGACACCGGCTGCACCTGCGCTGAGTTCTCTCAGTACGTAATGGACACCCTGAAGAGTCTGTAAGGGAAACGCCGGGGGACTTCGTGTAAGAAGTCCCCCCGACCCCCCAAGAACTTTATAAAAGCGAGGCAAATACTTGCCTCGCAGGTAGGTTATGTAACAAACCTACTCGCACCGCACCCAAGGCTCTCCCTCCGGGAGAGCTGTCGCCAAAGGCGACTGAGAGGGTCGAATAACTCGCATTGACCCACCATCGCTCACCATCGCGCACCGCCGACAATGTGGCGATTGCCCCAAAAGGAGCCTCTATGGATATCTTCGACCTTGCCAAAGCCACGGGGCTGTCCCGTGAACGGATTCTCTACTATGAAGACAACGGAATCATTCCGCAGCGGTATAAGACCAAACATGGGGAGTATTATCAAGGCGACGTCCATCTCTTGCAAAAGACGGTGATTCTGCGGAAGATGGGGTTCAACTTAAAACAAGTGCGCGAGATTTTGGAAGATTCGGTTTTACTGGATCTTGAGTCTGTCCTTTCCAATCAGCTGTCCCTTTTGGAGGCGGAAAAAGACAAATTCGACGGTGCATACAACCTCTGCGCCGCCATGCTATGCGAAATCCGAACCACCGGCGAAGGTAAAACCGAGCATTTGGATGCTGCCCGATGGAGCGAGTTTATCCGCCGGGAAGAAGCGGCAGGACACACCTTCGTGGATTGCTGGCAGGATTTTCGGACGGATCTTGGCTTTCTCACGCTATTCGAACCCTTTTTCATCAAGGATTTGCGAAAAAATCGGAGAAGGGACATCTTGGGCAGCTTGCTTTGCGTGCTTGCCATATTAGCAGTCGGTCTGATTGTTCGGGAAAGTGCATATCTCGTGATTCCTGCATTTTTGGCAATTTGCTCGCTGTCCCGTTGCCTGCTGGGGAAAAAGCATCCTCGCTTGGCAAGATGGCTGCCCGATCTTTTGCTCATTGCGCTTCTCTTGATTATGGTTGTAATTGTGGGAATTGCAGACATCATCCGGTGAACTAATTGGTACCCCGTATTAAACCAATCACACCGATGTATCTCCGTGCAGATCGCACGGACGGGCGATGCAGACGCTTCGCTTACTGCGCCCCTACGGGTGCGGTGGAAATCTATCGCTATTCCTTGTAGGGGCGATTCACGAATCGCCCGCTACGAACGACTCGCACCGGCTTCACCGTGCAGACCCTACATGCGGTCAGTCCGGAGGCCTGTCCCTACAAAGAAAAGCGCGTAATTTGCGCTCATTTTCATCCAAAATCCCCCTTATGGAGTGATTTTATGCCAAACAAGACAACAACACCTAAGGTATCCCGTGCGGTGATCGCACGTCTGCCCCGTTATTACCGCTATCTCCGCGAGCTGGTTTCCAAGGACATCCTGCGGATCTCCTCGGGGGAGCTGGCGAAGCTGATGAATGTGACCGCCTCGCAGATCCGGCAGGATCTGGGCTGCTTCGGCGGCTTCGGTCAGCAGGGCTACGGATACAACGTAAAGGATTTATATAAAACCATCGGCGATATTCTGGGAATGAACGAGTCCTATTCCGCCATCCTCATCGGAGCGGGACATTTAGGACAAGCCCTTGCCACCGGTACCATTTTCGGGGGACGGGGGGTTCATCTCAGAGGCATTTTCGACAGCGACGAGAGTCTGATCGGCAAGGAAGTGGGCGAATTCACCGTCCTGCCTCTGTCCGACTTGGAGGCGTGCTGTGCCAAATGGGAGCCCGCCATCGCCGTACTGGCCGTCCCCCGTACTGCCGCCAAAGAGATTGCGGCAACCCTTTCCACCCTGAAAGTCAAGGGAATTTGGAACTTTACCGGTGAAGAGATCACCGCAGGCGAAGAGATCGCAGTAGAAAACGTCCAGCTGGGCGATCTGCTGATGAATCTTTGCTACGAAATTCATGCCAAGGAGCAGAACGAACCCAATGAAACAAATGAAAATTGATCTGCTTTTTGGAAGCAGTGTAATCAATCTCCCTGCAGCGGCGCTGGATCGCCTTGCTACTGCAGACGAAGCCGAGCTGAAGGTGCTCATCGCCCTGGGCGATGCCGCTACCCGCTCCGCGCTGGACGTGGAAGCGCTCGCTGAGCGCCTTGCCATCACCCCCGAAGCGGTGGAAGGGGCTATCCAATTCTGGCGCGGCGCAGGCGTGCTGAAAAAGAGCACCGCCAAGGCGGGCGCTTCGGATGCGGCTCCCGCAAAGCCTGCGGCCGCTGTGCAGACAACCGCTCCGTCCACAGCACAAACAGCACAGACAGCGCAGACGGCACAGACGGAACCCAACCCCGATCAGCCCGCACCCGTGAAGGCGGAGCCTCCCCGTGCCAGCGTGACCATCGTCCGCAGTGACGATGGAATGCCTCACTATACCGCCGAGGAAATCCAGCGGATTTTCGAAGAAAACGGCGAGCTTTCGGGGATGATTAACGAATGTCAGAATATCTTCGGCAAGATTTTCAATCCCACCGAAGTGAACCGTCTGATGGCACTGTCGGAATATTTCCGACTGGATTGCGAATACATATTACTCCTGTGCTATCACTGTCAGAAGATCGGCAAGGCCAGCGTGCCCTATTTGGATAAGCTGGCACGCTCTCTCTACAATGAGGGAGTCGATACCGTTGACGGCTTGACCCAGCGTCTGCAGGATATGGAAGCCGCCGCAGATCTGGGCAATTATTACCGCAATCTCTGCGGAGCAGGGAAGCGTGCCTTTACCGAGCGGGAAAACAAATTCCTCGCTCAGTGGGTGAAGTGGGACATCTCCCCCGAGCTGCTGCAGCTGGCTTACGAGGTAGCGGTAGACAGCACCGGCGCACCTTCGATGCCTTATACCAATAAAGTCCTCTCCAACTGGAAGGAAGCCGGCTACACCACCGTAGAGCAGGTGAAGGCGGCAATGGAGGATTACAAGCAGAAGAAGGACAATCGCGCTTCTGCAAATCAGGGCAGCTTTGCCACCGACGAATTCTTCGAGGCGGCGCTGAGACGCAGTCTCGCTCTCCACGAAGGAAACAGCTGAGCCCCCTTTATTATGCGATAACCGAAAAAGGAGTCACTTATGGGTTACAACAAGGAATTATTTGCCGACGTGCGCCGGGAGATGGAGGAAGGCCGCCTGCGCGCGCTGGACATTGCGGAGCAAAATCGGCAGGAATTGTATGCACAGATTCCCGCAGTCCATACCATTGACAAGGAGCTTGCCAATACCGGGCTCTTGATTATGGAAGAGATTTCCAAGGGAAGGGTAGGACTGGAGGAGCGTCTGGAGATTATCCGTATGGACAATCAGGATCTGCAGGCACGCAGAGATCAGCTGCTTCTGAAGGCAGGCTATCCCGTGGACTACGATATGCCCCCTTATGCTTGCCAAAAGTGCAAGGATACCGGCTATGACGGACCGAAGATGTGCTCCTGTCTGCGCGCCGCCCTCAGCCGTGAGGGAATGAAGCGCTCGGGCGTAGGCAAGCTTTTTGAAACCCAGCGATTTGAAACCTTCAGTTTGGACTATTACCGCCACGATTACAGAGTGTTTGCTTCGATGCAGAACTATCTGGAGACCTGCCGCCGTTATGCCGCCGGCTTTTCCACCGAGCACAGCGGCAATCTGCTCTTCTGCGGCGGAACGGGACTGGGCAAAACCCATCTGTCCACCTCCATTGCAGGCGTAGTCGTGGAAAAGGGATTTGACGTGCTTTACGAGAGTGCGCCCAACCTCCTCTCGGCCTACGAAGCAGAGCGATTCGGCAGAGGATCGGGAGCGCTGGTCAGCGATACCTCCCGCTATCTTACCTGCGATCTGCTGATCATCGACGATCTGGGTGCGGAGATGACCAACGCTTTCTCCGTGGGGATTATTTACAACATCCTCAACACCCGTATCATTTCCCGCAAGCCTACCATCATCAGCACCAATCTTGCCCCCGACGAGCTTCGCACCCGTTATACCGACCGTGTGGCCTCCCGCCTCTTCGGTGAGTTTACCGTGATGCGCTTCGAAGGAAAAGACATCCGATTGCAGAAAATCGGATTGAGATAATCCACCGAGACCCCTTTTTCAAAGGGGTCTTTCCTTGAAATGAGGTGTCGCTATGTTTTATCTGAAGCACCGCGGTGCGCTGATTTATTCGGTCACCGACGCTATCCGCTGCCCCCACGGCTTTTCCACCCGATC
>JAFTMF010000058.1 GCA_017452565.1 Clostridia bacterium | reverse complement strand
TTTCTTTTAGTATAAGCTGTGAATATTAAAGTGCCAACACGAGCATACCTGCGCCGATGATGGCATTGGCGATGCCTGCTGCGAATAGGCAGATGGTAATGATTCCCAGAATCTGACGGTAAGTTGCTCGCTCTTCGGGAGTTCTGAGCATTCGCTTCACTGAGTCTACCTCTCCAAAAGGCGCGATTGGATTGCGTGCTTTGCGGAAAGCGGTGTACAGAATAGGAGCAGCAACGAAATAGAATGTCGCACCACTCCAGTATTTATTCGTCTCATGCAAAATGAGTGATACGATCGCTAAAGCAATCGAAAGTAACAGTGCGGGAACATAGACGATTTTTCTGTCCATCCAATCGAAAACTTGATTCAAGCGGATTGTTTTTAATTTGTTGAAAAAGTTTTTCATATTTGGTGCAATTCTTTCTTTAGGTCAGAAAAAGTTGTAATAGTTTCATTTTCCCAAAATGGGCGGATGCTTTTGCATCCGCCCTTTGGACTACTTCGAACTATGCTTATTCAGCGTCGGGAGTAGGGATGTCAATGACCTCGTCAGCGACAGTTTCTACAGGCGCGGGTGCGTTCTTCTTGTTAGCAAAGCCGGCGATCAGCTGGGTGATATCCAGTCCGGTAGCGGTCTTCACAGCCTCGAAGATCTGGCTGGAGGAGTTGGTGACCTCCTGCATCAGCTTGGTGGTGTTGTCGCTGCCGTACATGGTGATGCTGTCTACGTTGGCAAGAGGCTCTGCGATGTTCTTGGCCATTTCGGGCAGAACTGCAAGGAGCATTTCCAGAACGGAGGCTTCGCTCATCTTTTGCTGCGCCAGTGCCTTCTTCTCGATGGCTTCTGCCTCTGCAAGACCCTTGGCACGGATACCTGCGGCCTCCTGTTCCATTGCATACTTGAGAGCGTCTGCTTCTGCCTTGCGGGCTTCGGCTTCCTTCACTACCTCGTATGCGGCGGCGTCTGCTTCGCGCTGACGGCGGATCAGATCGGCTTCGGCCTTCTTCTCGGCCTCGTACTTCATAGCGTCGGCCTTCTTGCGGATCTCAGCGTCCAGCTTCTTTTCCTGGAGCAGGATTTCCTTTTCAGCCAGCTCGGCTTCCTTCTCACGGCGAGCGATGTCGGCGTTAGCCGATGCGATTTCGATGGTCTTACGCTGTGCTTCCTTCTGAATGTCGTAAGCGGCGTCTGCTTCTGCGCGGGCGTTGTCTGCCTTGCGCTTCATAGAAGACTGCTGCATAGACAGCTCGGCGTTCTGCTCGGCAACTGCCTTTTCGCTGGATACGCGAACTGCGTTGGACTGCTGCTTTGCCTCAGCCTCAGCGATGGAGATGTCACGCTGCGCGTTTGCCTTGGCGATGGCTGCCGACTTGCGGATCTGTTCCACGTTGTCGATACCCATGTTCTCGATGGTACCGGCATTGTCCTTGAAGTTCTGAATGTTGAAGTTTACAACCTCAATACCCAGCTTCTCCATATCGGGCACTACGTTCTCGGTGATCTTCTTGGCAACGCCCTGACGGTCCTGAACCATTTCCTTCAGGCCTACCGAACCAACGATCTCACGCATATTGCCTTCCAGAACCTGGGTAACCAGACGAACCAGCTCCTCCTGGTGCATACCCAGAAGTGCCTCGGATGCCTTGGCAATGTTGTCGGGATCGGAAGAGATCTTGATGTTGGCAACGCCGTCCACCATTACGTTGATGAACTCGTTGGTGGGAACTGCCTCGGAGGTCTTGACGTCTACCTGCATAACGCGCAGGGAAAGGCGGTCAATTCGCTCCAGGAAAGGGATGCGGAAGCCTGCACGGCCGATAAGGATCTTCTTTTTCTTGCGGAGACCGGAGATGATGTACGCGGTATCCGGAGGAGCCTTCACGTAGCCGGAGCAGAGCAGGGCGATGACCAGAACCACAGCAGCAATCGCAATAATTGCCACTACGTTCGGGCCGTTTGGTGCGGTGTCGGACAGAGTGCGGATAAAGTTTACCATAGTTTTTTCCTCCTGTACTTGATGGTGATATTATTATAGCACACGGTCAAATGATTGTCAAGGGGTATTTCGAAATTTCTTCAAATATTTCCAAAATTATTCAAAAATGCAATGGATGTGGCAGTAGCCTCCGGGATTCTTTACCAGATACTTCTGATGGTACTCCTCGGCCGGGCAAAATCCCTCCAGCGGCAGCACTTCCAGCGCGGATTTTGCAGAAAGCGATGCCTCCAGCTCAGCGATTACCGCAGAGATCACGGGCAGATCGTCCTCGCAAACGTAGTAGATGCCGGTACGGTACTGGATGCCCTCGTCCTCGCCTTGGCGGTTCACCGAAAGGGGATCGATTACCGAAAGGAAGGCCTTCAGCAGTTTTTCAAGGGGGAGGGTGGAGTCGTAGACCACCTTGCAGGTCTCGGCGTGACCGCAGCCTGCCTTGACTTTTTCGTAGCTGACGGGATAGGTGGGGCCGTTGGCATAGCCTACCTCGGTTTCCACCACGCCGGGGATGGAGTCGATATACTTCTGCACGCCCCAAAAACAGCCGCCGGCAAGATAGATGGTATTGTTCTCGCAGTTCATCGGATACACCTCTTTTCTGATTGTATTTTTATTATAGCACACACACAAAGGGAATGCAATAGATGTGTCGAAAAAAACTGAAAATGGTCTATGCCGACAGCGGGCGGTCTATGAGAGGAACCAAGAAAATTGGCCGTCGGTGCTTGACAATCGGCAGAGTTGGCGATATAATAATAACGAAGAAACGCCCCGTTTTGGGAAAGGAATCGAATATGAAACTGTTTGCAAAAAAGCTCCTTTTGGGAGCACAATTTGCTGAAAACCGCATAGTAATAGTGGAGGATGGCAAGATTGCCGCCATCCGTCCCGCCGATTTGGGCGAGGAGGCAGACGCATATCTGCCCATCCTTGCGCCCGGTTATTTTGATCTGCACAACCACGGCGGAGAAGGCTACGATACCACCTTGCTCTCCCTCGATCTGCTGGAAAAATTCCTGCTCCGTCAGAGGAGAGCGGGAGTCACCGATATTCTGATCACCGTCCTCACCGGAAAGCCCGATCTGATGGAAAAAGAGCTTTCCTTCCTGCGCTCTGCTATGGCGCTGCAAAAACAGGGCAAACTCCCGGGCGCGCGGATTGTGGGCGCGCATTTGGAGGGTCCCTTCCTTAACGCCGCCAAGAACGGTGCACAGGCCGCCGATTGCATCCTGCCTCCCTCCGTGGAAACCTACGACCGCTACTTCGGCGCATACGGTGACGTAATCCGGATGGTCACCGTCGCCCCCGAGATGGAGGGTGCCCTCGAGCTGGCCGCACATCTCACCGCACGGGGAATTATGGTGCAGGCAGGACACAACGATTGCGACTATGAGACGGCAGAGCGTGCATTTGCCGCAGGCTTTGGCTCGGTTTGCCACACCTTCAACGCCTGCCCGCCCATCCATCACCGCAAGCCGGGACTGGTAACGGCGGCGATGCTCTGCGATTCGGTCTACTGCGAGGCAATTTGTGATTTGGTGCACCTCCATCCCGGCACGCTGAAGCTGCTCTATCGCACCAAGGGAGCTGCCAAGATGATCGTGATCTCCGACTCCACGATGCCCACCGGCCTGCCCGACGGCGTGTACGAGTACGTCGGCAACTTCTGCAAGGTAGAGGGGGGCGTGAAGTCTACCTTGGACGGCGCTCTCTACGGCGGCGGCTGTTACGTAGACGAGTCGGTGAAGAACCTCATCTCCATCGGCATTCCTGCCGAGGATGCTCTGCAGATGTGCTCTGCCACCCCCGCCCGTCGGATGGGACTCTCTGAGATCGGCGAGATCCGCGAAGGCGCAAAAGCCCACCTCGTCGGTCTTGATGAATCCTACACCCCCATTGCCACCCTGATCGATCACGATCTTGAAATACATCTTTGAAGAGAGGAAACTGTTATGCGTATTATTGTATGTGAGAATTACGAAGAAATGTCCAAAGTCGGCGCGCGGATCTTTGCGGCGCAGATGACCTTGAAGCCCGATTCCATCTTGGGTCTGGCCACCGGCTCTACTCCCGTGGGACTCTACCGAGAGCTGATTCGGATGAACTCTGCAGGCGAGATCGACTTCGCTCCCATCACCACCTTCAATCTGGACGAATACTACCCCATCTCCCCCGATAACGATCAATCCTACCGCTATTTTATGAACGAAAACCTCTTCGATCACGTGAACATCGACAAAGCCCGCACCCACGTGCCGAGTGGTCTTGCAGAAGATCCCGAGGCAGAGGGCAAGGCCTACGATGCCGCCATTGCAGCGGCAGGGGGCATTGACATCCAGCTCTTGGGCATCGGCGTCAACGGTCACATCGCCTTCAACGAGCCCGACGAGGAGCTGATCGTAGGCACCCACGTCACCGGCCTCACCGATTCCACCATCGAGGCCAACTCCCGATTCTTCGCCAGCCGGGACGAAGTGCCCACCCGTGCGCTGACTATGGGGATGGCCAGTATCCTTGGCGCCAAAAAGATCGTTCTGCTGGCAAACGGCGTGAAAAAGCACGATGCAGTTATGAAGCTGCTGGACAATACCATCACAACCCAGTGGCCCGCCACGCTCCTGAAGGTGCACCCCGACGTGACCCTCATCTGCGACAAGGCGGCTTACGAGGGGTAATGCGCACAGGGAGGACTTCTTGAAAGAAGTCCTCCCTTGTTGTGCTTCTAACGATTCGGAACTTTTCAAAAAACTACTCTAACTTTGAAAAATCGCTTATCTTTTCCCGTTTTTCAAGAACTGTATAGATGTAAGCGCTTATAAGTAATGTGAAAGTGAAAGGAGAATTGCAATGACAGAAGAAATTGCAATGCAAAGGCTGAGCCAAGAGTTTCTGCCGGCATTTTTGGGATTCTCCATTCAAAAAATCGGTAATATCAAAGAGGCAGAGGAGCTGTCCCAAGAGATCGCCTATCAATGCGTAATCGCCATCCGAAAGGGCAACATCGGTGAGAATTATGAAGCATATCTCTGGACGATTGCCCATAACACCTTCCGAAAATGGTGTATTCGCAAAGAGCGCCGTCCCATTTCGCTGGACGATGAGTGCAACTCGCTCTCCAACATCCCTTCCTATGCCCCGCCCGTGGAGGAACGGCTCATTCAGAAGGAGGAGATTGCCGCCCTGCGCAAAGCGCTCTCCCGCCTTTCACGAGACTACCGAAACGTACTGGTCTGCTATTATTATGATGAGCTTTCCATAGCCGATACCGGCAAACAGCTGGGGCTTTCGGAGGGAATGGTTAAGTTCTATCTACGAGCAGGCAAACAAAAGCTGAAGGAGGCTTATATTATGAAAGAAATCGGTGAAAAGAGTTTCAGACCGTCGGAATTTACGGTTTACAAGTCATCTATCGACTTTTCCAAAGTCAACGTATGGGAAGTGTTTAAGCGGACGCTCCCTTGCCAGTTGGCATTGGTCTGCAACAGTGCGCCCAAAACCATCAGCGATATTTCACTGGAAACAGGCGTACCCGCTGTCTACATTGAGGAGGAAATCGACCTGCTGATGAAAGCGGGCGTGATGATCTCTCCCATCAAAGGCAAATACCGCACCAATCTGCACATTCTGCGGAAAAATACCGTGGCGCAGGTGAGGGAGCAGTTTGCAAAGCTCTACGAAGCCTATATTCCCGTCGTGCTGGAGACCTACGAGCGCACTCTGCCAAGGCTGAAGGAATGTGAAGTGTTCAAATTTGACGCGGCTCCCAACCAGTGGGCGTGGTTCTTTGCCCAGCTGATTGCATCGTTCCATCTGATTTATGAGAATTGCGGTTTGTCGGACGAGGATTATCCTCAAATTCTTTCTTGCGGTTCAAAGGGCTTCATTTTTGCGGAAGAGGCCAAGGGATCGCGCTGGGGAATGGGTGTGACTCCCGTGTTACTGGACGAATGTACGGTGTTCCCCGTGGATGTGGTTGCATTTGGCGATTTCCATCGGCAGAGCGAGCTGTGGTGGCAACGTCCCGAAAAATCGCAGGCACTCTACGACGTTTATTGCGGCAGGACTTGCGAGGAGGACACCGAACTCTATGCGGAGCTAATTCGCGAGGGGTATGTGATTCGCCAAAATGGGAAGCTTCTATGTAACGTAGCGGTACTCACACTCGCCGCACGAGTGGTGATGGATGAGGCCAACTCTGTGCTGCAAGAGGCGCTGCAGGAGATGTGCAAGCCCATCCGCGAGGGGATTTACAGCATCGTGAAGGCGACGCTTCCTCCCCAACTGGCCGAATACACCCGCGGTTTTGCCGAAACGTGGATTTCGTTCTATGCAGGAGTCTACCTGACCGAGGCACTCTACAACGTGGGATTCCTGTCTGTCCCGGAAGCAGAGGACACAACGCCCGTGGCTTGCCGCATTGATGTGAAGTGAGTATATTAAGGGGGGAGTTTTTGAAAAAGCTCCCCCGTTGATTTTGAAAAAGTGAACCAATCTCGTAGGGCGGGGGCTGCAGACGCCGCTTGGCGGCTTTCTGCTGCAGACGCCGTGAAGCAGTTTGATCAGATATTAACTTTTTCACGGACTGAGGTACGGTCAGCGATAATCGTTTAACGGCGGGAGCAAGCCCCCGCCCTACGGGAATACTCCCTTCTTTCAGGGAGTTTCCCCAAGATAATCTACCTCTCACCCTCAAAAATCTACCACTCAGCCGAACCTACTTTACAAAATCCAAACGCTGTGCTATACTATGATCAAGACAGCGGGAAGGAGGGAGAATATGAAGATCCGGATCGAAATCTCGGAGGACGCGCCCGAGGAGATCGTCATTCGTTGCAAGGAGCGCACTGAAGAGGTGAAACTCATCGAATCGGTGGTGGAGAACATCCTGCGAGGCGGCAGTGAGCTGACCCTCACCATCGGCAGCAGAGAGTATTACGTTCCCAAGTCGGACATCCTCTTTTTCGAAACTTACGACGGCAAGGTCTGCGCCCACACGAAGGATCGGATGTATCAGACCGATTACAAGCTCTTTCAGCTGGAGGAGATTCTCCCCGCCTATTTCGTGCGCATCTCCAAATCGGTGATAGCCAACGTGCAAAAAATCAGCTCACTGGGCCGGGAGCTCACCGGCAACGGCGAGATCACCTTCAAGGGGTGCGACAAGGCAACCTATTTCTCCCGCGGCTATTATAAGATTCTGAAAGATAAAATTGAAGAAGTGAGGTTTGGAAAATGAGAATTTGGAAGTATTTCATTGCGGTACTCTGCATCGCCCTTGCAATATTGGGACTTGCAGAGGCAACCGGTCTGCTGACCCCCGTAGAGAGCATTGTCGGCGAGCTGTCCCTGTGGCGAGTGGCATTTGCGTTGTTTTTCTTGGTGTATGCCATCTATCATTTCGTCAAACGGAACGTCTTTTGGGGAATTATATCTCTTGCCGTTTTGTTTTTGCATCTGGAATCCAACATCGCTCATCTTTGCGGCGTGGCGTCGGGAAACTTGATCAGCAATGGGACGTTTCTGCTGTGTGCGGGATTGATCGGATTCGGTCTGCATCTGCTCCTGCCGGGACAGCGCAAAGGGAGTCTGTTTTGGCCGTTCTGATGGCGACTCAAAAGATCAGCTTAAAAAAGTGAGGTTTGAATTATGAAATTCTGGAAATATGTCATTGCAGTGTTCTGTATTGCCCTTGCAATCTTCGGGCTTGCAGAGGCGACCGGTGTGCTGGCACCCGTAGAGAGCATCGTCGGCGAGCTGTCTTTGTGGAGATTTGCCCTTGCGCTCTTCTTTTTGGTGCTCACCGTGCGCAGTATCGTCAAATGCGACGTCTTTTGGTCGATTTTCTTCCTTGCGGTTCTGTTTATGCAGCTCGAGCCCAATATCGCCTATCTTTGCGGCGCGGAGTCGGACAATCTGATCCACAACGGAACACTTCTGCTTTGTGCGGTACTGGTTGGATTCGGTCTGAAGCTGCTTCTGCCCGGACGCAAGAGAAAGTGGATGTTTTTCCATCGGGATAGCGGCTTCCATCAGGACGGCCCGAAGGGTTATCACGAGAACAGCCTCGGCTCCCGCACCATCTACCTTGACTGCACCAACTTTACCGAGCGGTACGTGGAGAACAATCTGGGCTCCACCGTGATCAAGTTCGAGAATACCGATGCCTACGTCGGGAACGATCTTTTGAACGTGGAGAACAATCTGGGCTCTACCGTCATCGAAGTGCCCG
>JAFTMF010000057.1 GCA_017452565.1 Clostridia bacterium | reverse complement strand
GAGGGAGATTACAGCGCCTAAAACTCCCTTTGCAGCCGATCCAGTTCCTTCAGCAGCACCGCTGTGTTGTCCTCGTCATACTCTACCTCTTCCGAGTAAGCCCGGGAGGCGTCGATCAGCGTGGCAAGAGGGCTGTCTCCTCCCATCGCTACGGCAATGGCAGTGATGACGTGAGCGGACAGCAGAGCAAATGCCACTCGCACCCCGTAACTGCCGTCCTCCAGCGCACCGGTTAAATGGCGGTGGAGAAAGTAGGCGATGAGCTGTTCGGTGGCGACGGTGTCGGGGAGAGTGGGGAAGGGTGGTGCATTTTCCCAAGCGGTGAGGGCATCGTCCCAAGCGGGATGCAGACGCTCTAAAGCTCGGTAGACGCTCTGCCAATGGCGGTCGCTGTCGAATATGGTCGAACGGGAGAGGGAGTAGTTAGCCAATAGCTGCTCCACCCGATCGGGAAGCGGTCGGCTGCGATCGCACAGGATTTGGAACATCTCCTCCCGACGGGCAAAGAAATCCGCCTCAAAGGGATCGGCAGGGGCAGATTGGGCAGTATCTTTCAAACAAATCAGGGCAAAGGGATCGGGATGGGTGAGGATCAGCCGTGCCGCCTCTTCACAGCACAGTCCCAGCCCCACCTCGGTTTGCTGGGAGAACAGATTGTAGAATCGGGGATGCTCCCGACAGATGTCGCACAGAATCTCCTCGCCGTGGGTGAGAATCAGACGGCACAATCCGCTGTCATTTAGAAAAGGACAGCGACCATTGGCGGAAAGTCGGAAGGTGGTGCTCCCTTTTTGGGTGACGGTATGGGCGAAGATGGCCTTGCGCTCCTTGGGGGGCAGGGCTTTGTACCGCGCCAGCGTGGCGAGATCGATCCCGATCTCCCAGCCGATGCAGCAGCTGTGAGCGCAGTCTCCCGCAATGCAGCGGAAGGCAGGATAATAAGCAGGGGCAAACAGTGACATAATAACCTCCCCGGTGTGATTGATTCTATTGTACATTAGCGGAGCGGATTTGTCAACCGGCACAGAAAAAGCGGATCGGAAAATCCGACCCGCTTGGGGATATTCGGTTAGCCCTCCAACTGTTTGCCAAGGAAAGTGGCGGCGGTTTCGATGAGCTTTTGCTCGGTATCGTCGGCGGAGCGATCCGCATCGGTGAGGGACACTACGCAGCCCACCACGTCGCCTTCGGCCAGAATGGGCATCAGGCAGGAAATCTGCCAGCGGTTGACGCTGTCTACGATGCCGAAGAAGGCGTCGCCCTCCTTATGGGCATAGAGGGTGCGCTCCTCGATGAGCTGTTCCGCTTCCGAGGAAAGGCGCAGCTCCAAAAACTCTTTTTTGGGCAGACCGCCGCAGGCAATCACGCTGTCACGGTCGCAGATCACCACCGCCATTGAACAGACACGGGAAAGGGTGTCGGCGTACTGGGTAGCGAAGGAGGACAGCTCGCCGATGGGGGAGTATTTTTTGAAAATGACCTCGCCCTCGTGATCGGTATAAATTTCCAGCGGGTAGCCCTCGCGGATGCGCATAGTGCGGCGGATTTCCTTTGGGATGACGACTCTTCCGAGATCGTCGATGCGTCTTACAATTCCTGTTGCTTTCATCTATATATAATCTCCTTGTTTTTTTCTTGACGCTGTTAGTATTTACAAAGCAAGGAGATTTATACTGCTAAGGTTGACTTTTTGATGTGAGTGTGATAGAATGAATATAGGAGGTGATTGTGTGTCTGGAAAAATTAAGAAATATGTTTATCCATTTATCTTTTCCGCTTCGGTTATGGTGGCATTTTTAGTATTATTGTTCTTCCTTTCAATAGGAAGTGCAGAACTCGGTGGTGTTGTGATCGGATTATTGGCAATTGCTATACTGTTTGGTGTCCTTTTACCCGGTTACTGTTTTGTATATGGTAAAAAGGTTCTGCTGAATGAAAAGAAAAAATATATTTTTACCATTTATAATTCTGCAGTGATCACACTGTTTTATCTCTTGCCACTATGTATGGAAGGTGACACCTACATATACAGTTTGATTCTATTTGTTTGGTGTACAGCGTGGACATTGTTGCCATTGATAATATATAGAAAGCAAACTCAACAATCAGAAACCAATACGTAACAACAGCGGAGTGATCTCACTCCGCTCAGATGAATGTAAAGAGGGTGCCTCATTTGAGGCACCCTCTTTTCGTTTCTATATCCTTACATCAGCTTGCGGATGAGGCCCTTGATGTCCTCAACCGATGCTGCCTTGGGGTTGCCGGGAGCGCAAGCGTCAGCGTATGCAGACTCAGCAAGGAAGTCCAGATCCTCTTCCTTCAGTGCTTCCAGCTTGGTGGGGATGCCTACGTCAATGCTCAGCTGACGAACTGCGTCTACTGCGGCCTTGCGGTAAGCGTCAGCATCCATACCGGTGGTGTCAACGCCCATTGCCTCTGCAACTGCTTTCAGCTTTTCGCCGGTGCAATCTGCGTTGTATTCCATAACGATAGGAAGCATCATTGCGCAAGCAACGCCGTGAGGAGTATCGTATACTGCGCCCAGAGTGTGTGCTACCGAGTGAGCGATGCCTAAGCCCACGTTGGAGAACGCCATACCGGTCACGAACTGACCCAGTGCCATGCCTTCACGTCCGTCGGGATCGTTATTGACTGCGCCGCGCAGAGACTTTGCAATCAGACGGATGGCTTCCAGGTTCAGGCAATCGGGCAGTGCCCATGCGCCCTTGGTGGTGTAGCCCTCGATGGCGTGGGTGAGTGCGTCAATACCGGTTGCGGCGGTGAGGCCCTTGGGCATAGTGGACATCATATCGGGGTCAACCACTGCTACGTTGGGAATATCGTTGACGTCAACGCAAACGAACTTGCGCTTGCGCTCCACGTCGGTGATCACGTAGTTGATGGTAGCCTCAGCGGCAGTACCTGCGGTGGTGGGAACTGCGATGGTGTAAACGGTGGGGTTCTTGGTGGGAGCAACGCCCTCCAGAGAGCGAACGTCCTCGAACTCGGGGTTGTTGATGATGATACCGATGGCTTTGCCGGTGTCCATAGAAGAGCCGCCGCCGATGGTGATCATATAGTCAGCGCCCGACGCCTTGTATGCTGCAACGCCCGACTGTACGTTTTCGATGGTGGGATTGGGTTTGATGTCAGAGTAGATGTAGTAGGCCATGCCTGCAGCGTCCAGCAGATCGGTCACCTTCTTGGTGACACCGAATCTCACCAGATCGGGGTCGGAAGCGATGAATGCCTTTTGGAAGCCTTTGGCGGCAACGATGCCGGGGATCTCCCCGATTGCGCCTTTGCCGTGATAAGAAATCGCGTTAGATACGAAACGATTTGCCATAACTGTATTCCTCCGAAAAAAATATGAATTCGACCGTGCATAGACAAGATCGGTCTTGTCTATAGTATACACTATTCACAAAAGAATTGCAAGAGGGAAGTGTAAAATTGTTAAAATTGTGAGAGGAAACTATGTAAAAAAGGCCTGCAAGATTGCAAGCCTTTTGGATTTTATTCTTCGGTGTACTCTTTGCACTCCGGCTTCTTACCTGTTTGGACGAAATAGCCCATATTGGTGCCGGCATCCTTGCCGAAGATCTCGTAGCCTTCCTGCTTGAAGTGGAACTCATCCTTCATATAGCCGTAGCGGTGGAGATCGGTGAGTTGGGTGCAGATAACGGTAGCAAGGGAGCTGTCATCGCAATAGCCGATCTGTGCGTTGCGGATGACCTCGTAGCTTGCTTTGCGACCATCGTTGTTGCCGTTATAGGTACCGATGGGAATGATAAAGGTCTGCTTGGCGCCGATGTCTGCGGCAAAGCCCTTTACGATCTTGTTCAGCGTGCGGGTGTAAGCGGCGGCGGTGGTGCCGGCATCCCCGTCCGACTCGCCCTGCAGCCATACCACGTAAGTGCCACGGAGCTTCAGATCCTTATTTCCATTTTCATATTCCCGGTGCAAAAAGTCCTGTGCGCTCTTGACACGGGCGCAGGCATCCTCGTAAACCTTACCGCCTTTGTCGAAAAAGCTGATCCGTTCGCCGCCCTTGGAGCAGGAAACGGCAACGATAGCTCTGCCCGTGACGGCATAGTAGCTTTCGCAGAAGGCGGAAACCATAGAACCGGTCTTTTTATTTTCATTTACGCCGCTGGCGGGATTGTTTTCATTCACGCCGAAAGGCTCTTCCAAGGGATAGAGGCGAGTGGGATCGGAAATAGCACGGAACTCGTAGGCGTGTCCCTCCTGCACCTTGGTGGCTGATCTCGCCGTGCCTCTGCCTGCCATATTGGACTGGCCGATGAAGAGCACCAGATCCACGCCGCCGGTCTCTTCGGGGGTGTCGGGATGCTCGGGAGCGGGAGTGGAAGTGGTGACGGCGGAAGTGGTGGTAGAGGATGCGGGAGCGCTCGGCTCGGTACATCCTACGATGGCAATCATCGGGAGCAGGGAAGCGGTCAGCAGAGAAATAAGCTTGATTTTCACGGTAATAATCTCCTGATATTCTTATTGCTTTTATTTTATCACTTTTTTTACCGCCCGTCAAGAGGAGAGAAATTTTTTTGGCAAAAGTGGGGGCGTAGGACGAAACTGGGCAGGATTCACAAATACGATTCCGAAAATTATGCAATTTGCCAAAAAAAGACGATTTATGACGAAATTGTGAAAAAGAGGTTGATTTAAAAATTATTTGTGTTATAATGAAATAGTCAAAATGTGTCATTATGCGCTTTGGAACGGAGGGCCCGGTATGTACGATTTTCAAAAAGCAGATCTGTGGAAACGAATATCCGCACTGTTGTTTGATTTTATTCTGCTGGTCATTGTGGTTGTGGGCGCGGCACTATTGTTATCTACCGTTTTGAATTACGATTCTTTTTCCGATGAGCTAAAAGCGATTGAGGCGAAATACGAGCAAAAGCATAACGTTTCATTTGATATTTCTTCCGATGAATATGATGCGCTGGACGAGGATGGACAAAAGCTTCTCAAAGATGCTTATGCCGACTTTGCCCACGACAAGGAAGCCGTTCGACTATACGATCTACTTCTGAATCTGACTCTTATTATCGTTACCTTTGCCATTCTCATCGGTTATTTATTGCTGGAATTAGTAGTGCCCCTGCTACTGGGCAACGGCCAGACCCTGGGCAAGAAAATCTTCGGCATCGGCGTGATGCGGGAGGACGGTGTCAAGCTGTCGCCTCTGCTCCTCTTCACCCGAACGGTGCTGGGTAAATTCACGGTGGAAACGATGATTCCCGTGATGATCGTCATTATGTTCGTGTTCCAGGTTCTGAACACCGTGGGACTGATCGTTCTCATCGCCCTTTTGGGCATTCAGGTGGTGCTGATTTGTGCGACCACTGCCCGCACTCCCATCCACGATAAGCTGGCCCACACCGTGACGGTGGACATTGCCAGCCAGCGCATCTTCGACAGCCCCGAGGAGCTGCTTGCCTATAAGCAAAAGCTCCACGCCCAGCAGGCGCAGGCTGCCAAGTATTGATCGAATTATTATATATTATATAATATATTGTAAGAAACTCACTGAGTTAAATTTAGTTTGCATTTAGTTTGAGTTAGTTTGAGTTAGTTTGAGTTAGTAAGGAAGGAAAACGTATGAAAGTTGAATTGCAAAATCTAACCAAAATTTTCCCCAGCCGCAACAAGAAGGCAGGGGGAGAAGTGGTAGCGGTAAACGATTTTACCTTTACCATTCCCGACGGTAAGCTGATCGGTTTGCTGGGCCCCTCCGGCTGCGGTAAATCTACTACCCTGTATATGATCAGCGGTCTGCAGAAGCCCTCCGGCGGTAAGATCTTCTTCGGCGACGATGACGTTACCGAGCTGGCCGCAGAGGATCGCGGCGTTGGTCTGGTGTTCCAGAACTACGCACTGTATCCTCATATGACGGTAAAGCAGAACATTCTGTTCCCTCTGCAGAACCTGAAGGGTGCGGACAAGCTGCCCAAGGACGTCATGCTGGAGCGCGCTTACGAGGCCGCTAAGCTGGTGCAGATCGACGAGCTGATGGACAGAAAGCCCAGCGAGCTGTCCGGCGGTCAGCAGCAGAGAGTTGCCATCGCCCGCGCGCTGGTGAAGATGCCTAAGGTACTGCTTCTGGACGAGCCTCTGTCCAACCTGGACGCAAGACTCCGTCTCCAGACCCGTGAAGAGATCCGCCGCATTCAGAAGGAAACCGGCATCACCACCATCTTCGTTACCCACGACCAGGAAGAGGCAATGTCTATCTCCGACCTGATCGTCGTTATGAAACTGGGTGTAGTTCAACAAATCGGTAAGCCTCAGGACGTATACGACAATCCTACCAATCTGTTCGTTGCGAAGTTCCTGGGCACTCCTCCCGTTAACGTATTCGAGGGCTCTGTCAAGGGTGGCAAGCTGTACATCGGCGATGCTGCTGTACTGGAGACGCCCGGTGTGGACGATCAGGACGTATTCGTAGGCATCCGTCCCGAGGGCTTTATCCTTGACAATAACGGTCCTCTCACCTGTAAACTGAATAGCGTTGAGGTGATGGGCAGAGACGTGAGCGTAGTCTCTACTCACTCCGCTTCTCTGAATCCCGTGGTCCGCTCCATCATTGATGCAGACAACCAGGTGGCTGCCGGCGCTACGGTCAGCTACTCTCTGAAGCCTCACAAGGTATTCCTGTTCGGCAAGGCTGACGAAAGCCGGATTTATTTCGGGGTGAAGTCTGATGGTTGAAAGTAAGCATTCTTGGAAAGCGTGGATTTATCTTGCGCCTGCCATCGTTCTGCTGCTGATCTTCACGGTGTGGCCTATCATCAACACCCTTCGGATGGCGTTTTTGGAAGGCTACAGCACGATGGGTGCAGTAGGCGGCGCAACCTATGAATTCGGCATCGGCAACTTCAAGCAGGTGCTGGAATACAAAGACTTTTTGACCTGTCTTGGCAACACGATGCTCCTTTGCGTGCTGACTGTTCCGATCTCTACCATTCTGGCGCTGCTGATTGCAGTTTGCCTCAATGCCATCAAGCCTCTGCAGAGACTTTTGCAGACCATCTTCTTCCTGCCCTACGTGACCAACTCCATCGCAATCGGTATGGTATTCGCCGCAATGTTCAATATGGTCGGTTCTGCCTTCGGCGGTGAAAACGAGCTGATTATCACGGCAGGTATCATCAACAACGTGCTGGGCTTCTTCGGTATGGATCCCGTCAACTGGATCAACGCCGGCTCCTCCTATGGCGCCAATATGGTGGTAATGGTGGTTTACATCGTTTGGAATGCACTGCCTTTCAAGATTTTGATCCTGCTGGGCGGTCTGCAGAGCATCAACAAGCAGTATTACGATGCCGCTAAGGTAGACGGTACCTCCAGACGCCGGGTATTCACCCGCATCACCGTGCCGCTCCTCTCTCCTATGCTGGCATACGTTGTTATCACCGACTTCATCGGCGGCTTCAAGGAATACTCCAGCATCGTCGGTATCTTCGGTGAGGATATGGGTCCCACCGGCGATCCCCGCCGACTGAACACGATGGTAGGCTTTATCTATGATGCTCTTGCCAACCATCAGGGCCGTGCAAGTGCTGCCGCGCTGATCCTCTTCGGCATTATCTTCGTCGTTACGCTGATTAACCTGTACGTCAGCAAGAAAAAGACCCATTATTAAGGAGGTGCCGAGATGTCTGAACTGAAAAACAAGACTATGCAGGAGAAAGACCTGAAAAAGGTCTCTGCGATGAGCAAAATCGGCAAAATCGTAGTAATGGTTCTCCTTTACGCATTCCTTATCACCATGGCGGTGATCGTCATTTTCCCCTTCTACTTTATGCTCATCTCCTCGGTGAAAACCTTGGAAGAGTATCAGCGATCCATTCCCACCCTGTGGCCCGAGGTCATCCGCCTGTCCAACTACGTGGAAGCATTTAATACCGGTAATCTGGGTCGGCTGTTTGTCAATACTATGATTGTTGGTATCGTATCCACTCTGCTGTCGCTGGTGATCACCGTGCTGTCTGCCTTTGCATTTGCAAGATTGGAGTTCAAGGGCAAGAACGCACTCTTCGCCGCTCTGCTGGGTACGATGATGATCCCCGGTGAGCTTTTCACCATCACCAACTACGCCACGGTCAATGACTTCGGCTGGATGAACACCTACACCGTACTGATCGTACCCTTCCTGGTGAGCATCTTCTACATCTACCTCCTGCGTCAGAACTTTATGCAGATCCCCAACGAGCTGTATCTGGCCGCGAAGGTAGACGGTACCAGCGATATCAAGTATCTGTGGAAGGTTATGATCCCTCTGGCGCTGCCTACGCTGATTTCCATTACCATTCTGAAAATGATGGGCGCTTGGAACTCCTACGTATGGCCTCGTCTGGTTGCCAACGAGGAAGCGTACCAGCTGATCACCAACGGTCTGCGAAACGCCTTCACCGACGTGGACGGTAACGCCAACATCCCCGTACAGATGGCAGCGGTTGCCATCGTCTCCTTCCCGCTGTTCCTTGTATTTATCTTCCTGAGAAAGTACATTATGAAGGGCGTATCTCGCAGCGGTATCAAGGGTTAATTTGGTGATAGATCGGATTTTCCGACTATTATATATTTTGTGAACAATGAGAAAGGATGCTATGCAATGAAAAAGAGATTTGTAGCACTGTTCCTGGCAGTCATTATGTGTCTGCCCCTCTTCCTTCTGGTTGGTTGTAACAACAAGAAGACTGCTGCCGGCGACTTCGTAGTTCCGGAAGAAGGCTTCGACACCTCCAAGGAAATCACCATCACCTTCTATCACACCATGGGCGCTAACCTGCGCGAAGTTCTCGACAAGTATATTCCTGAGTTTAACAAGCTCTATCCCAATATCAAGATCGAGCATAAGCAGGTAGGTAGCTACGACGACGTTCGCGATCAGATCAAGACCGAGATCACCGTTGGCAACCAGCCCAACATCGCTTACTGCTACCCCGACCACGTTGCTCTGTACAACCTGGCAAAGGCAGTAGTTCCGCTGGACTCCCTCATCGACAGCACCGTTGAGGTGAAGAGAGACGACGGCACTACCGAAGTTCTGGGTCTGACCGACGAGCAGAAGGCTGACTTCATCAAGGGTTACTACGAAGAAGGTAAGCAGTTCGGCGACGGCAAGATGTACACCCTGCCTCTGTCCAAGTCCACCGAGGTTCTGTACTACAACAAGACCTTCTTCGATCAGCACGGTCTGAAGGTTCCCACCACTTGGGACGAGATGGAAAAGGTTTGCGAGCAGATCAAGAAGATCGATCCCGATTCCATCCCTCTGGGCTACGACTCCGAGGCAAACTGGTTCATCACCATGTGCGAGCAGCAGGGCTCCGATTACACCAGCGCTACCGGTGACCACTTCCTCTTCGATAACGAGCAGAACCGTGCCTTCGTTACCCGTTTCAGAGACTGGTATCAGAAGGGCTACGTAACCACCAAGGAGCTGTCCGGCGGTTACACCTCCGACCTGTTCAAGATGGACCCCAACGAAAAGGGCAACAGCTATATGTGTATCGGTTCTTCCGCAGGTGCTTCTTATCAGAGACCTGCCAAGACCGGCGATAAGTACCTCTTCCAGGTAGACATCACCACCGTTCCTCAGGTTGACCCCAAGAACCCCAAGGTTATCTCTCAGGGTCCCTCCCTCTGCATCTTCAACAAGGCAGATCCTCAGGAAGTTCTGGCTTCTTGGCTGTTCGTTGAGTTCCTCACCACTACCCCCGCATTCCAGGCTGACTTCTCTATGACCTCCGGTTACGTTCCCGTAATCAAGTCCGCAGCTGAGGACGCAATCTACAAGTCCGATTTCCTGGAGCTGGCTGACGGCGGCGACTATATTCAGGCGCTGAGCGTTAAGGTAGGTCTCCAGCAGGAAGCTGCTTACTACACCTCTCCCGCATTCAACGGTTCTTCCGTTGCCCGTGACCAGGTTGGTCTGCTGATGCAGCAGTGTCTCTCTTCCAAGACCGACGACGTTGCAAAGATGATCAAGAAGGCCTTCGAGGACGCTATTGCCGAGTGTAAGTACCAGGCAGGCTAAGCAAAGCGGAGAGTAAGATGATGAAAATCAAATCCGCAAGCCGTATTCTCTCCCTGATTCTGTTGGGCGCAACGCTGTTAGCTCCGCTAACAGCCTGCGGCCCCAAGGAGAAGGATCCTGCGGGCGAGCAGATCAAGCAGGTGGACTATGTGGCTTCTCTGAAGCTGGATCTGTCCTCTGAAACCGTGAAGCAGGAAGTGACCGTAGAACACTTCACCGACGGTGACACCACTACCTTCCAAAAGAAGGGAAACGGTGATTATCCTAACACTCTGCTCACCGCCCGTTATCTGGCTGTCAACACCCCCGAATCCACCGGTAAAATCGAGGAATGGGGTAAGGCAGCATCCAACTTTACCAAGGAAGCGCTGAAGAGCGCTACCTCCATCATCGTAGAATCGGACGACGGCAACTGGAATGCCGACTCCACCGGCAACCGTTATCTGGTTTGGGTATGGTACAAGCCCGAGGGCGGCTCCGATTACCGCAATCTGAATCTGGAGCTCCTTCAGAACGGTCTGGCCATCGCTTCCAACTCCGCACAGAACCGCTACGGCGACACCTGTATGGATGCCATTGCGCAGGCAAAGGCGCTGAAGCTGAAGGTTTATTCCAATGAAAAAGACCCCGATTACTACTACGGCGACGCTACCATCGTTTCGATGAAGGAGCTGCGCTGCAATCTGAAATCCTATCTGAACACCAAGGTTGCATTTGAGGGCGTTGTTACCAAGAATGCAGGCCAGTCGGTTTACGTGGAGGATTACGATGAAGAGAGCGGCAGAACCTTTGGTATCTACATTTACTATGGCTACAACCTCTCCAGCGGCGGTCTGAGAATCCTCTCTGTTGGCAACCGCGTGCGTGTGGTTGGTTCGGTTCAGTATTATGAGACCGGTGACTCTTATCAGGTAGCCGACGTATCCTACGATGCCAGAAAGCCCGATGATCCCGACAATATGAAGCTCATCAGCGAGGGCAACGAGATTGCATATCCCGAAACCACCGTGGAGACCTTCAACAGTCAGGTCACTCTGAAGGTGGGCGAGGAAGAGAAGACCTTCTCTTACGCCGAGCTGGCACTGGGTACCTCCATTTCTATGAAGAAACTGAAGGTTGTAGATGCCTACACCACCGTCAGCGAGACTGCATCCAACGGCGCGATGACCCTCACCTGTGAGGATGAATCGGGCAAGCGGATCACCGTTCGTACCGAAGTTCTGCGAAATGCAGACGGCAGCAAGGTCACGGAAGATTACTTCCTGAACAAGACCATTGACGTGAAGGGCGTTGTTGAATACTTCAAGGGCGCTTATCAGATCAAAGTCTTCGATTTGGCCGACGTTGTCATTCAATAATTGATTTATATTGGAAAAATATAAATAAATATCATTTCAAAGGAGACATTATGAAAAAGTATTTGTCGCTTCTTCTGGTGTTCATCTTCTGTCTGGGCTGCTTCGTCGGCTGTAACAAGGAAGATGCAGACACCTCCGCGGCTACTCTTGACGATGCTGTGACTTACCTCCAGTCTCTGTACAAGGATGGCCCCACAAACACTCCCCGTAGCTACGATATGCCTGCAAAGGTTATGATCGGAACTACCGCTTTCACCGTAACCTGGAAGGTCAGCATTGACGCCATCAAGGTTGTGGAAAGCCCCAAGGCAGGCTTCTGGACCATCACCGTTCCCGATGTGAACGAGACTGAACAGAAGTACACCCTGACCGCAACCGTGAAGGATGCCGACGGCAATACCAAGAACGTTACCTTCAACCGTGTTCTGCCTAGCTACAAGAATGATGGTGACCCCAATCCCGAGGCAGACAAAGAGTACAAGCTGTTCATGATTCAGGTTAGCGTTGGTAAGGTACTCTACGCTATTCAGGAAACTCAGGACGACAAGTACCTGAAGACCACCGATGACATCACCAAGGCTGCCACCTTTAAGGTAGAAGAGGTTGAGGGCGGCGTGAAGATGTACACCATGATCGACGGCGTGAAGAGCTACGTTTACGCGCACACCGTTCCTTACGAGGACGGCTCCGGCAAGATGAGCAAGTACCTCTGCTACTCCGCTGAGAACGCTTCCGTTTGGACATACCAGCAGAAGGTTAACGCATGGTTCACCACCTGCGCTGACGGCACTACCTACGTAATGGGTACCTACAGCACCTTCGAGACCTTCTGTATCTCCGAGTCCACCTACATCAGCGAAACCAACACCGGCGTGACCCAGTTCCCCGCAGAGCTGCTGGAAGCAGGCAAGGACGCTCCCGAGATGCCCAAGCCCGACTCCAAGGATCCCGCTGCTGATTCTACCCTGACCGTTAAGCAGGCAATTGATCTGGGTATGACCAAGATCTCCGATCAGTACACTCAGGGCAAGTACTACGTTACCGGTGTGATCACCGAGGTTTACAACGAACAGTACGGTAATATGAAGATCTCCGACAGCGAAGGCAACATCCTCACTGTTTACGGCACCTACAGCGCAGACGGTTCTACCCGTTACGACGCACTGGAAGTAAAGCCCGTTGCAGGCGACACCGTTAAGATCTACGGTATCATCGGCCAGTTCAAGGATACTCCTCAGATCAAGAACGGCTGGATCGTTGAGCACACTCCCGCAGGTCAGCAGCCCGAACAGCCCGAAAAGCCCGATCAGCCCGAGACTCCCGCATCCGGCGCAACTCTGCTGAACGGTAAGCTGGAGGACGGTATGAAGATCGTCATCGTAAACGGCGCTAACAAGAAGGCATTCTCCACTCAGGCTGCAGGCTACTACCAGAAGGGTATTGACGTAACTGTCACCGGCGAGACCGTTTCCGGCTTTGGCGACACCGAAATCTGGACTGTTATTGCAAACGCCGACGGCTCCTACAGCTTCGAGCAGGGCGGCCAGAAGATCGGTATGCAGGACAGCTTCTCCAGCATGAGCCTTGGCTCTGTCAACGATAAGTGGACCGTTATCGCAGTTGACGGCGGCTACAACATCACCAACGTAGCACGTGGCAATACCATCGAATGGTATGCCGATAAGGACAATTGGAGCACTTACAACCCTCAGGATATCGCAACCAATCCCCTGTTCGTGCAGTCCATCTATGTAGTAAAATAATCAATTTTGATTATAAATTATTTAGGAGGTTCTAAAAATGAACAAGTTCAACTTTAAGTCTCTTGTTGCAGTTCTGCTGACCGTGCTGATGGTATTCTCCATCGTGCCCGTGTCTGTATCTGCAGCAGAGACATCTGTCACCATCGACTTCTCTTCTTTGACCGGTAAGAATGTGGAAATTACCAGCAGCGATGCTCTTTCTACTTTTAAGAGCTGTGCTTCTGATGATTCTTATTTGACTGCTGTTACTGTTAGTAAGATTTACAACGGTAACGGTTCCGGTGGATTGAAGCCTCAGACTGCAGGTCTTATCAAGACCGGTACCAGTAGCAAAAACGGTGAGCTTACCATGACCTTTACTGAAAAGGTTAGCAAGGTAGAGCTGGTTTGCCATGGTTGGAAGGTTGACGGAACAGACACCGTTTCTGTCAATGGCGGTGCTACTCAGAATGCACCCACCAATGGTGACATTACTGAAACACTGACTTTTGAGATTGATGCTTCCGAAACTGTAGCAATCGTGTTTGCAAAGCGCGTATTTGTTACGAGCATCACTGTTTATTTCGCCTCTGCCGGCG
>JAFTMF010000056.1 GCA_017452565.1 Clostridia bacterium | reverse complement strand
TAGTGGGTGGGATCGTCCATGGGGATGATCTCCTCCACGTGTCCGAAGCGCCCCAGCAAACGGATCAGCTTGGCCTGCTTTAAGTGCAGCTGCTCCTCGTAGGGCAGATTTTGCAGCTGACAACCGCTGCATTTTTTGTATAGGGGGCAAGGGGTGTGGGAATTTGACATAGTAACCTCTGTATATTCATTTTGTGTTCTTCTTATTTTAGAACGCCCAGAATCCGTAACAAGATAATCAGCAATAGCGCGGCACCCAGCACGGTGAAAATACAACCTGTCACAATTGCATCCCGCCTATATTGGGGATTCCAAGATTTTCGGGGTTCCATAGGCAGATGGGACGCTGACTGCATGGCGCAAAGAGTGCCTTTCCAGCGGAAGATTCCGCCCAACAGATCAAATAAGCCGGTTATCACAAAGCTGACAGGCATAGACAGCAACAGCAAGCCTGCCGCAATCATGCCGCCCTTCTCATCGGTCCAGCCGTACTTTACCAGTACGGCAACCGATGCCATCGACAATAGCATCCACGCGGCGGCACCGTATCGGTTCAGCAAGCCCAAAGTGATGTAGAAATTATCCGATCTGCGGCGAGGGGTGTTGCCGGATTTTTTCAAATCATTCTTTTTCATTGTCATTTTCCTTCAGCATAATAGTAACAGGATTACTTCAAGATATAACTTGTATTTTTCGCGAAAACTGCCGTTATTCTCCCTTCACCATTCCCAACCGATGGTAGATCACGATGGGGATGGACGACCAGCCGTGGCAGAGGCTGCCCGCATTTTGGAAATCCACCTGACCTCTGACCGTCTCCCAGACGGTGGTATCGCCCGATTCCAGCATAGGGGTGTAGTTCTTGCAAATATCGGCAAGGATGAACACCCGATAGGTGTCTGCATCCACCGAAAGAAGGGCATCGTACTGCAGGATCTTCATTGCCAGCGAGCATTCGGTAAGACTGCCGTCGGTAAGGCGATCGCCAATCACACGGGCGGTCTGAGCGTCGGGCACGCCTGCCAAAAGGGCAAGGCTGTTGCCAAGAACGGTAAGCTCGTCCCTGCCCTCGTGGAGGGTATATACCCCCGATTCGGTGGAAAAAGTCTCACGGATGCGGCGGCGGACGGTGTCAGCCAGTCCGGGATAGGGGAAAGTGCAAGACAGCGCCGTGGTGAGATATTCCAGACAGTCCAGTGCCAGCACGAACAGGCTATTCAGGCAGAGGTCGGGGGCATTGACCGCAGACGAACCCTCCAGGTAGGGGGACCAATCGTAGAAATTCCAATAATTGCTCTGGGTAAAGCGGCTCAGCAGCCCGTTCTCCAAATTGGGCAGGAAGGCGTCGATCACCGAACACAGCTTGGGCAGCATCTCCTCTGCCAAGGACAGATCGCCCGTATACTGAGCGTACTCCTTCATTTGCAGGAAATAATAGAGGGCGTAGGAAGGGATGACCATATCTCTTCCGCAGGGATAGCAGATGGACAGCATTCCGTCTCCACGGCGATCCATTCCGATCAGCCGCAGATTCGCCCGCACGTAGTCGGTGTTGCCGCCTTTGAAGGCATAGTAGCCGCAGAGCATCTGATTGCGGGAATCGTAGGCGTAGAGAGACTGCTCTCTCCACGGACAATCCACGTAATGCTCCATCATACAAAGACGAAGGGTATTGAGACAAATATCGTAAATCCGCTGATGGAGGGGATCTTCCAGCACATAGGGGAGCGCTTCCACCTCGTGTACCGTGGGACGCACGCCTACGTAGCGTACGGTCAGGGGTGCCTCAGCAAACAGCTCCAGATAGCGGCAGCCGAGACGGAGCATGTACTCGGTAAAGTGATTTTTCCCACAGCGGGTCTTGTATTCATAGTAAAAATTCCGTCCGCCCAAGAGCATCCGCACACCGCCGTCGGCGATATGCTCGCCCCACGCAACCGTGAGCTTTTGCTCGCTCTCGGAGTACACCTCGAGTTCGGGCAAGCCTACTACTTCCCTGCCCAAATCGATGAGATAGTGAGTAGGAGAAAGCTCGGTCACCGTCTGTGCGGGCAACCGCTCGCAGACGGTCTGCTTGGGGATGGGACGGGGATAGAATGTACAGTTTTTCTCCACTTCCACCGAGAGAGTGAAAACAGTTTCCCCTTCCTTGGCGGCGTCGTAGGCGAAGGTCAGCCCCAGCTGACCGCTGACGAGAATGGGCTGTCCGCATCGGTAGGAGGCGTTTTGCCCCGACAGAACGGAAGGATTGCTGGCAGCAATCAACTGCTGATTCTCGTACGCCTCCCAAATCACGCCGGCAGGAGCAGGACGGTAACGGAAGGTGGATACCCCCCAGTGGTGCACCAAAATCCGCAGACGGTTAGCGCCGAGGGTGAGGAGGGGCGTCAGATTCAGGGTATCGTAGATCTTGTAATGCTCAAAATCGCCGTATTGGTTAGAGGCGAGGTAAGTATCGTTTACAAAAAGGGTATAATCCGAGTCGCAGGAAAGATAGAGAGTGATCGGTTCGCCTCGATAGTCGATGGAATCAACGAATTCCACGTATTGATCGGCACAGACTTTGGGGTTCTTGCCCTCTGTGTCTGCCAACCAAATCCATTTGCCTTGGGTGAATAGGTTCATAAAATCTCTCCTTTTGATTATTATATTGATTATCATACCACAAGCCTTGCATTTTTTCTTCCACAAGAACAATTGTGGCAATTGGTATGAGTCTACTCTTTCTTCTTGAAATAACGGATAGTTTTCCGAATGCAATAAATCAGCCCACACAGCAGCAACGCAACGAGTGCTACTGCAATCACGCCTACCAGCAATACCCACTCTGGATCGTATTGAAAGACATCGCTTCCAATGAACCGAAGTGCTCCGTAGCCGATTGCAAATACCAAAAGAGCAAGCACTACTTCGACGACCACCAAAAGAATCCCCGGGAGGATTTCTTTCAGAAATTTGAAGTTAGAATTATGTTTTTTCATTTTAGTTCTTCCTTTCCACTTCTGCTTCAGCGAAGCGGAGTTCCACGGTGTAATCCCGCGCGTAGTGAGAGCCGCGCAGCTGATAGTGCAGTTCAAGGCGGAATTTCCCCTCCGCCTCGACGGTCAAGATGTCGCCATACCACCACGCGCCGCTAAGATTACCGAGATCGAAGTCGGGGGTGAGGAGTTTGTAGTTGTAGAGGGTGATTTTCGTAACTTTGGTATCGTACATCGCGCCACTCGCATCAAAGGTAAGCTCCAAGCAGTTGTAACGGGGCGTGTGCGCCTTCCAATCGGGCGGCAGTTCCAGCGGCGTGGCAGAGAGGATTTTCGCATCGTGCAACCCCTGCGACCAGTACCACGAGGGAAAACAGCTGCGATACGCTTCAAACTCTTGTATATGTTTAGTATTCTTTTTATTCATAACAATGGTTTTCATCTCAGAGCGCACTTGAATAATTGCACGACTTTTTCGCTTGCAAATTACGGTCTACTTTTTTGTATAACTGTAGCGTTGCTACGAACACATAGATAAATGCCACCAGTAAAGCCAGCATAGCGGCACAGCAGAATCCCATAGCAATCACGCCGAAGTATTCGATCGGTTCGGCAACTATTTGATTATACAGGCACATCCCCATCAAAAGGTTCAGCGCAAGGATTACGAGAAATATCACTGTATATGCAGGATAATGGTAGAGTGCAAAGTCGTGGCGGAACGATTTGCGATCATAAGTCTGGACGGATGACGTATTGACGATTTCTGCGGTAGCGTGACTGAGCAAAATGTCGGGAACAGAATACGAATGATCTTCCTTGCTGTATTTCGGCTTCGTATATGCCACTAATATTGTCGTATCGTCGGCAGACTTGATCCGATACGTCTTTTTGACTACAAACGGATCGGCAGAAGTGAAGAATTGATGGAGCTTGATCCCACCGTCATTGTCTGCAAAATATACGATTGCTAAAATCAAACCGATCAACGGGGAAA
This sequence comes from Clostridia bacterium, assembly GCA_017452565.1. GTDB lineage: Bacteria > Bacillota > Clostridia > Oscillospirales > CAG-272 > CAKSQF01. The sequence goes on along the minus strand of JAFTMF010000056.1, from coordinate 13,966 downwards.
GCAAAATCAATAGCAGGCGGACAAAGAGACGGGCCACCGGATGTTGAGGCAAAATGGAATGATGCTGTTGCCCGCAAATAAACTCCGCATTTACTTCGTTGGCCTCAGGAAGCTCAAACGCCACGGTTGGATGTTCGTTGGAGAGAGTCGCACTTTGTCCGTCGATGGAAACGGATAGGGGTTCCTCAGATTTTGGGTTTTGCAGTTGAAATGTTAACGTCATAGCAGGACTCCTTCATTCATTTACAATAATTTTCCCATAGTCAATGATCTCGCACCCCAACGAAAGAAGATCATCCTCCCATTTCCGACGAGGCGATTGCCACGGAGATCGGTGAAAGGTGGGGGCTTTGTAAGAGAAGAGCCGCTCCCCTTTGGCGTCCAGAAAAACCAGCTCAATGACGTATTTGTCAGGGTATGAGCCCACCACCACCGCCGAATAATACAGTTTAATCTTGTAGTCTTGAGGTTGCAGATATATTATCCGCTCCGACTTCTGAAATTGCTTGCGATACACAATGCGATCGGCATAAATGCGGATATACTGTCTGCGAGAGCAAAGGCAAGCGATTCCGATATAGCCGGTCCAAACAGCCAGCAGTGCAGGCAAAATACAGCTCCATAACAACGCAGGGGTTTCAAAGCTACACACCACTCCGAAAATGGTCATTGCCAAGAAGCAAACACTGCAGATCCCGGTCACAGCTGCTGCCCAAATCACCGTTTTCCGATACGCCCGATCCTCGCCGGGGGTTTCTTGCAGCAAGACGGTTTCCAAAGGGTAATTGGCCCAACGTCTGTAATACAAGATAAAATCTTCGATGATTGCACTCCGGGATCGAGTCAGCAGACTTTCCACACCGCCGTTTTGCAAGCTGTGGATCCACTCTTCATCGATCATACAGCCAACGTCCATAGAAATACCGTATTTCACCGCTTCTATCAGAGGTGCGTCCGTCTCATTGCCGATACAGAATAAATATCCGCACAAGCATCTGATGTATTCCGCGCTTTCCTTTTGGTATCGGGCAATTTCATCTTGGATGAGAGCTCTGATTTCGGATTTGTCTATCTTTTCGAATTCAAATTGGTATTTGGTAATCAGCGCTTGCGTGCGCAGTTCGTTATCCATAGTAGACTCCTCAGGGTCTTTTCCAATGAGAGATCACCGGCGTCTCGGTGTTCGGCTCGTGGACGCAGAGAGTCAGCGAGGGGGCTTCCACCAGATAGCGGCCCAGCTCAATGCTGTCCGCCAGCGTGTCGGGCAGATACATTCCGCATCTGGGACGGTAGGTGTCGGCGTGATAGTCTCCTCCGCAGGTGAGAATGAGGTGGTTTGCGGTAGCGATCTCCACCATATCGGCAAAGTCGGATTTTCCGTAGAGGGGATGGCAGTTGACCTCCACACCGTCCAGATATTCGGTAGGCAGGAGATTTTTTACCTTTCGATAGGGGTGGGCTTGCACCAGCGTGCCGCCAATCGCTTTTACGCGATTGTACATCTCCTCCATCGTCCAGTCGAAGAGGGTGGGATTTTCCTCAATAAAGCTCTCGGGAATGGCGTACAGGAGCAGGTGAGCACCGCCGTAGCGCTCCATGGTCACTTCGGCGCCGAAAAAGACTTTCATCCCCACCGAGTCGCCGTAGGCTTTGGCCAAGCGGAACTCCTCGGTGTAGCGGCGGGCAAAGGCGGCATAGTCGCCGTCGGTGACGTAGTATTTGGGGTAGTGGTTGGTAAGCACGATGCCGCCAAGGCCTGCCTCTTGGGCAGTGCGGATCACCTCGTCGTAAGGGATTCGACAGCAATGGCTGATGCCCGATGAATGGGCGTGAAGATCAATTAACATAGTGGTTCTCCTTTCGGTTATAGATCATTTCTATCGGTTAGTTCTACGGGAATCTGCACCAGTCGGTTCAGCGGGCACTTTTCGATGATGTTTTCGTTTGCGGCGTAGAAGACAAAATCGCTGTCCTTGCAAATCTCTCGCCAAGTATGAGTGGGCTGGCTGTCCAGCCAATCCTTTTTTGCTTGATACTGCTCAAAGGTTTCAAAAAAGCCGCAATTATACGGAGTAAACTCCAGTTGGGGATCATCGCCTTCGAAAAAGGCATAAACTTGGTATGCCGCCCACACGTACACGCTTTCGGGAAGCGTTTCGGCTTCGGTAGACAGAACCTCATAGTAGGTGTGCAGAGTTTTGGCTTTAATAGGCTTGAATTCGGGCGTTCTTGCCTTCCAAGCCGCCTGTGCGCTTTCTTTGGAATCGAAAACGCCTAAAATGATGGGGGAGGTATACACATTCTCCTGCTTTGCTTCGGGGACGGATACCATTACGTATAGATTAAAGGACATCGGTGACTCCTTTCGGTTATAGATCATTTCTATCGGTTAGTTCTACGGGAATCTGCACCAGACGGTTTAAGGGGCATTTTTCAATAATGTTGTCATTGGCAGCGTAGAAGGTGTATCCTGCAATTTCGCAAGACTCCCGTGTTTTGGTTCCGTGCATAGAATCCAGCCAATCCCGCTGTGCTTGATACTGTTCGTACGTTTCGAAAAAACCGTTATAATAAGGAACTAAGCTCACAGTTATATCATGGGGATTCGAATACGAATGCACTTTATAGTACGCCCACACATACACGCTCTCGGGTAGCGTTTCGGATTCGGTAGACAAAACCTCATAATATATATGGACGGTTTTAGCTTTGATGTGCTTAAAGTCGGGGGTTCTTGTCTTCCAAGCGGCTTTTGCCTTTTCGCGGGAATCGAACACACCCAAAATGTACGGAGTATCATACGCGTGCTCCCGTTTTTCTTCGGGAATGGATACCATCATATATAGATTAAAGGACATCGGTGACTCCTTTCGGGGACTTATTCGGCGGACTTTTGAAACGATTTTACCACACTCGTATTGCGGTAGCATACGAGATCAACAACACCGCCCTGCAATGAATCGCGCAGGGATTTTGCCGCAGAACCGCCGGGGCAACCGTCTTTGGGATAGACGTAATAATACTTTTGCTTGTTTTCGTCAACGAACACGATGTAAAGGATCAGAACCTCACTCCTCGATATGGGGTGCGTCCGCAAGCGGACTTGGGTGCAATCAATGCGAAGGGTTTGCTCCCTGCTCGGGTCAACTCCATTGAGTTTGCGAAAAACCGATATTCTTTGCCAAAAGAATCCGAAAAAGAGGATCGCAAACCCCAAGAGAATCGGCGTCGCCCCGAAGATCACTCTATTTGAATGGGCAGAATCTTCGATGGACAAGCCTACGAGCCAAACCACGGCGGCCATCACCGCAAAGAGGATGGTTACGCCGAGAAAATCATAGGCGGACTCTTTGATCCCTGCTTTTTGCCGCGGGAGGAGATTTTCCGGACTGATCGCTTCTACGTTACGCTTGCGCTTGGATTTTTGAGACATCGAATCACTCCTATCTCTTCACACATCAGAGCTCATCGGGCAAGCTCCCGACAAGCGCGGATAAAATCTTCAAAAATGGCACGGTGCTGAGGGTGGGTTTCCACCAGCCGCTCGGGATGCCATTGATAGGCGCGCAGATACTGCGCATCGGTGCCGTAAACCGCTTCCACGATGCCGTCGTCGGCCACTGCCATCACGGCAAGACCGTCCGCCAACCGCTCGATCGCTTGATGGTGGAAGCTGTTGGCGACCATCCGCCCCGCACCCGCCAAATCAGAGAGAGGCGTGTCTGCCAGTACCTGTACCCAGTGGGAGGGTTCAAACTTTCCCTCGCTCTGGGAGTGGGCAATCTCCGAGGGCGCTTCGCTGGGGAGATCCTGATAGAGCGTACCGCCCATTGCCACGTTCACCAGCTGAATGCCTCGGCATATGGCAAGAATCGGCTTGCCCGCCTTGCGCGCCAGCCCGAACACCTTCAACTCCAGCTCATCCCGATAGGGCTCTACGTCCCCGCAGGTTTCCTTCTTCTCTGCCCCGTAGTGCTTGGGGTCTACGTCCACACCGCCCGTGAACAGGATACCGTCGCACAGTGCGATCAGCTCCTCCAGGGTTTCGTCCTTGGTGGTATAGGGCAACACGATCGGGAGAGCGTCCACGCATTCCAGCGCTTTGACATAAGTGCCAAAGGCCACCACGTTATGATCGTTACTGACGTCCGGCGTGATACCGATTCTGATTTTCATTTGTCCGATTCTCCTTTCGGGGATTGATTGTGCAAAATCGCCGTTTACACCGTTTTGCAAACATCGATCCACCGGATATAGCCGGAATAGCGCTCCAGCTCGGGGATGGTCAGCTCGATGGCGCTGTTTGCGCTTCCGCAAGCGGGGAAAACGGTCTCAAACCGCTTGAGCGTGACGTCCAGATAGACTTTTACGCCCTCGTTGACGGCGAAGGGGCAAACACCGCCCACGGCGTGTCCAATCAGCAGCTCTGCCTCGTCGAAGGAGAGCATCTTCGCCTTTTCGCCGAAAAAGGTCTTGTATTTGGGATTGTCGATTTTGGCATCACCTGCCGCTACCACCAGCACCACCCCATCACCTTTGTGGAAGGAGATGGTTTTGGCAATTCGGCAAGGCTCACAGCCCAGCGCTTCGGCAGCCAGAGCAACGGTTGCGCTGGAGGTATCAAATTCACGGATGCGCTCGGCAATGCCGAGGGCAGTGAAATAGTGTTTGACTCGTTCAATAGACATAGGGGTTACCTCGTTATGGATAATCAATAAATCAGAATCAAAAAAGGATTACTCTCTGCGAATTCGCTTGCAATCCAGTTGCCGCAGCAGCGATTGCATTCCTACTCGGTTATCATACACACCAAACAGCACCTTGTGCTCTCGATCGTACACAGTAAGCTGATTCAATTCATAGCGATAGGACGCCATATCCGAATAGTTCACAAATTTCTTCTCAAATAAGCGCGCCACCAGGATTCCGTCGCTACGAATGATTTCGTAGGTGCGAAGAGCAATCATCACTAAACAAAATGTGAGAGAAATAAACAGCAGGGCGCTAATACTGTAAGCTATCCACCGGGAAGCGGAGTGATTGGTTTCAAATCTAAATATCAAACTTGCACCTATCACAAACAACAGCACGGTCACAATCAGCGCAACCATAGAACTCACGGTAAACCGACGGGGATAGCGAGTACGGGATATATAGCCGTCCATTGCTTCTTCCTGCTTGTTTTTTTGATAGACCCACGATAGAGCAATGAAAATTGCTGGTGGGATCACAAGTGCGGGTAAAATGGCAAAGAAAAGCTCCATGGTATTTTCCTCCTTGTCTCTGTTCTCAATGTGCGTCGTAAGACAATCCGCACGCCTCGCAAATATCTCTTTCATAATCTGCGGAGAACCGGATTCGTTTCATCGTTGTTTGACAGCCGGGGCAAATATGGATCTGCAAATCGCCCACCTGCTCTGCTTGAACCGATTTTCCATAATCGCATTCCAAGTGATAATACACGGGACAGCCCAGCTTCTCGCTCATAGACTTGGCAATCGCTCTGCCCTGCTTATTCAGGGCGGAGTCGTGCTTTACCCGCTGATTGCCCGTATAGCGGTCGCACAGGCAGTTCATCCACAGCAAATCCATAGCGGCGTAATTCTCCTGCCAGTACTGCACGATGCTGAAATCTTCTTGTTTCTCTGCAGGGATAGGCAGACGGTAGAGGGCGATGGGCTTGCCGCAGTCACAGCAGGTGAATACGCTGTCGATATCGCGGTCATAGGTTTGCATCTCGATGGCGGTGTGCGTTTCGCACTCGCAATAGGGCTGGCTTGACAGGTTTTCCCCCAAGGGGAGGAGGATGCAGTCAAAGTGCTCACAGAGCCTTTCCCTCTCTCTTCGCACGTATACGCCATCGTGCCGCCTGTCGAAGGAATCAGGATGCGGAAGCGTAACGTAAGCGGTGTAGTGTTCGCCTTTGATTAGGTTGTACTCCTTGAGAATTTGTCCGTTTCGCTCCAAGGAGCACAGAAACGCCCAAATCTGCGCCTCTGCTTCATCTGATTCAATCCCAAGCAGGGGCAAGAAATCTATTTTGCAAAACATAGGTCGTTCTCCTTGCGTAGATTTGGTATATCGTAAACTGTATAATGGTTATTTGAATATGCTTTTGTAGGGACCGGCGTCCTCGACGGTCCGAGAACGAGCGATTAGAACTCGGTTAAAAATTTTGGGTTACCTTCGTTTGCAATTTCTCAGTATTATACTGCAAAATTTCATTCACGGACCGTCGAGGACGCCGGTCCCTACGGGGTTAATCGGATTCTCTCGTCAGCCTCACTACCGCCTCGTCTGTAATTCGTTTAGGTGGGAAAATAATGCCATCTGCCTCACAACGAATCCGATAGAATTGTTTCACCCAATCGGGCAGTTTTTCTACATCGTCCTTAATTTTAATAAGCGTTCTCTTTCCAACTCGTCTATCCATATATGCGAACACACGCAGCAAATAATTGTCAGAGTTCAAGGATGTTGCGATATCTGTTTTGAGATATACCGTCAGGGCGCTAAGAAAGTCCGCCTCACACAATGTACACTCGGGCATCCATTTTTCTTTTTCCAATTCTTCATAGGATACCTTTTTACCTTCTGCGGAAAGCCGAGACACCTCTCGTTCCTGTGCATACATCTCCACCCACGAGAAGGCAACCAGTTCTTTTTCGCCGTAGCGAATAGTCGCTCTGCCGTAGGCATTATGAACCTCGTGATAACTGGTGTAAAAATACGTAATTTTATCTTTGAGCGAATCGCAAAGCAGATCATTCATCTGCTTTTTGAGATTGCTCCAGGATTTGTATTTGCTGCGTTCGGCTGTAAACATAGAGAGTCCTTTCTATGGGTTGGTCAAAACGGATCTTCGAGGACGCCGGCCCTTACGAGGTTAGTGGCTCTTTGTCAGCCTCACTACTGCCTCACAATGGCTTAAATTTCAGAGGATGTACCTAAAAATTTTATAACTAAACAAATCTAATGGCACGTTCTATTTTGCCTCTTATCAGATCAGGGGTTAAGTCTTCCCAGTAATTTACATAGATGAGTTTCACCCCATGTTCTGCACTTCTTTTTGCTTTGAGTTCATCCCTCTCCTTTTGCTTTAGGAAATTCTCTTCGCCGCCAAAATAATCTACTGGTTCAAAATGCTGTTTTCCTTGGTATTCAATGGCAATCTTCAAACCGCAAATGTAAATGTCGTAAGACATATTCCCTTTTTCTGTGTTTAAGAAGAATGGCTTGTACTGATAAATAACCTGGTAATCCTTGTACAATTCCTTTGTAATGTTATAAACCAGTTCTTCGCTTTTCCACCTGTTAATCGGTTTATTATAATGTCCGAACTCGTATGCATCATATGTGCCTTTTGAGGCGGCAGATTTTATTTCATCAAGAATATCATATAATTCCAGATCGTTTTTTACCAGCCGATCTTCATAGAAATAGGAAAATTTGTTTTCAAGTCTCCATTTCTTTTTCTGGCCCTTCCATGACAAAAATGCTGACACAAAATCTTGGTTTTCATTGAACGGAAGGCAACTTGCCCCGTTCAGTTCTAATGTACGAGAGTTCTTCTCTTCCAGTTCTGTGCAAAGTTTTAAAATGAAGGAATGCACTTTACCTTTCGTGTCGCCAATTCCATAGACGATATTGCCGTCAAAAGCCTCCATTCGCAGGACAACAAAATGATGCAATTCCCCTGGGTACTTTTCGTTTCTCTCCTGAAGCTTTAGCTCGGGCAGCTTCTTATCCACGTCATCATAATTGTCGATTTCTTTCCGATAATAATGCACCCCGTGGAATGAAAAAAAGTCTAATCCGATATGCTCATATTGAAACCGTCTTCTAAAATCAGCAAAGTTAAATTTGAAAAGATCATTATGAGTCAATTCTTGGACAAAGATATACGGAAAATCCCATGCTTTTGTGTACTCATCTCTTTCCCTCGTCCAATACCACGGTAAAACTCTGAAATCTACAATTAAATTGTCCTCTATTACTATAATTCGGTCATGCTTTGAAACTGTATAATAAACAATCTCCTTGTTGTGCCCGTAGATTTCTACATACTTTCCTATGACCCTTTCCAGTGCATCATCAACATCACTTTTTGATAAAATGACTGGTTTCATAATATCTTTCTGTTTTACAGTTCTATTTCGTGTATTATACTTTTTCTTAACTTCATCAATCGTGCGTCTGAAATACTGCCGCTTCAATTGATTCTTCTCGCAAAGGAAGTCAACTAGATATCCAAACTCCGTGGTAGCTCTGATATCAACTTCGTTGACAGATAATCTTGTCGATTTCCATGCTTTTACTATCAGCAGGAGATCAAAAATCTGATTCAAATAACACAGCAGTGACTCCTCCGATTGGAATGAAACCGCGACATCTTTCTTGTTAACGCTATATGATTCTTTGGGCAGTGTTTCGAACACACTGAAGATCAGCGGAGCATTCTTAGCGCTTGCGCTTATTGAGAAAGATAAAACAAACTCTCTGACCACCAGTTCCGGGTATTTTGGAAACTTTTTTATCAGAAAAGAGTCTCTTGCTTCTTTGTAAAAATCTATTGTCTCAAACTCCGGAAAGGAAACCGAAAAACCAAATGTCTGATCCATACATACCTACCTATTGGCCGATTTGAAAAACTTGAGATTCTTTGCAGAAAATAGAATCTTCAGTTTTTTCAAATGATGATATAGCAATTTTGCTTTATTTATATCATACCTATAGCAGCCTCTTTTTCCTGATTCACTCAGCCTTTTCGCGGCTTGCAACCTGAACGAGAGGATCTCGGTATGATGCAGTTTCTTTATTTCTATTCCCTCGTCAGCCTCACGACTGCCTCACAATGCCCCGTCCGTGGAAACAGATCCACGGGATAGACCACGCCGGGCTCGTACCCAACCTCGGCAAATCTCGCTACGTCCCGTGCCAGAGTGTCGGGATTGCAGGAGATGTAGACCACCCGTCGGGGGGCGATGGCGGCGATCTGTCTCACCAACGACTCCTCACAGCCTTTGCGAGGAGGGTCGAGGAAGATCACATCTGCGCCGGAGAGCTCGGCGGCGTTGGCGTCACCGCAAATAAAGGTAGCGTTGGCGATGCCGTTCTGACGGGCGTTCTCCTTGGCGTTTTCCACCGCCTCGGGGATGATCTCCACGCCGATCAGCTGGATGTCGGGGTACATAGCCGCCACCGACAGTCCGATGGTGCCTGCACCGCAGAAGAGATCGGCCACCCGATCGCCGGGACGAAGCTCGGCAAGCTCTGCCGCCTTGCGGTAGAGGACCTCTGCCATATCGTGGTTCACCTGATAGAAGGAAAGGGGCGACAGGTTAAAGGTGAGTCCGCAAAGCGTGTCGGTGAGCACGTCAGCCCCCGACAGCATCTCGCAGCGATCGCCGAGGATCACGTTGGAGCGGACGTCGTTATAGTTGCGCACCACCGACACCACCTCGGGATGTGCGGTGCGAAGTTGTTCTGCAATCTCACGGGCTTTGGGGAAGGGTTTTGAAGTAGTGACCAAGGTGACCATCACCTTGTCCTCCACCGATGCACGGAGGAAGAGATGGCGCACAAGTCCCGAGCCGTCCTCTTCCCGATAGGGCTTGACCCCAGCCTTGCGAAGAAGGTTCTGCAGAGTGGCGATGATGGGGGTAAAAATCGGCTTTTGCAGAGCGCAATCGCCGCAGGGGATGATCTCGTGAGAGCGGGGAGCATAAAATCCCACGGTCATGCCCTCTCCCACGGGATACTGAACCTTATTGCGGTAACCGCACTCCGCCCCGAACAAAGTGGGGGCAACCTCCACCTCCACGCCTGCCTTGCGGAAGGCGGAGCGGACGTAGTTTCGCTTCAGCTCCACCTCGTGAGCGTAGGTGATTTGACGGTAGACGCATCCGCCGCAGCGGTTGGACACGGCACAACCGCTCTCGGTGCGATAGGGGGAGGGGGTGAGGATCTCCTCGATCCGCGCCACGGCGTAGTCCTTGGTGTCCTTGATGATCTTCACCTTGAGACGGTCGCCGTCCACGGCGCGGGGCACGAAGACTGCCTTGCCGTCGATACGGCAGACGCCGTTGCCCAAATTATTCAAATCGGTGATTTCCACCGTGTAAATTTCGTTTTTCTTCATAGTTTGACCCTTTTCTATGGATTATTCCCGTTCGATCTTGCCAATGCGGTCTGCCCAGCGTTCGGTGTAGAAGCTGTAATAGCTGATCTTATGCTTCTTGCGATAGCCTTTGAAGCATTCGCACCAGATGAAGGAGGGCAGTCCGATGATGGGTAGGTACAACCAGCCCAGCATACGGGATTGGGTGCGGTGCCCCATCTCGTGGCGCAGGGTGATGGGATCGCCCTGATGGGAGGGGCAGAGAAAGACGTATTCCCCCAAGGACACGCTGCCTCGTCGGTAGCGATAGTGATAATGATCGTCCTGCTTTTGGGCTTTGGTGACGATTTTCACGAACAATCCCAGCAGCATTTGCGGGAAACACCAGATCCACCATAGAAAAATCATATCTTCGTCCTTTCTGCTATTTTGTTCTTATCAAATGGGACACTCTTCCAGTGTTATTGTAGCACAAAGTCGGAAAAAAGTCTACAAAGTTTTGAAAAAAGTCTTTACAAACCTACTCTTTTATGGTACAATATTTCCAAACTACGAATATTAAGGAGTCCTTATAATGAAAGACTTTATCAATCAGATTAAACCTCTGTTCCCCGTTACTTACAACGAGGCAATGGTAGCAAAGCTGCTCTCCACCATGAAGATCGAATTCAAAGATCCCGCTGCATGGCTTCCCATGGTAATCCAGATCGTTCTCTACGTACTGGTTGACTTCATTGCAGGCATCGTACTGGGCATCGTTGGCTTCATCCTTCCCTTCCTCGGCTTCTTCTGGGGCACCATCGGCACCATCGTTGGTATCTATACCCTCTGCGGTATCGCCCTGTCCATCTGCGAATACCTCCACGTATTCGAGCCCAAGAACCAGAACTAATTTCATCCTCGCAAAAATCCCGCATTCGCGGGATTTTTTGCTAAATTCTCCAACTCAGCATAAACAGGGCAAACTTGCCTATACTAAATCCATCCGAAACAAAAAGGAGTTTAATATTATGAAATCTATCACCAAAATCCTGCCCCTCCTGCTGGCGGCTCTTCTGACTCTGTCTGCCTGCGGCACCCGTGATACCGCAGGGGATGCAAATCCCGGTACCACTACTACCGCAGGCACTACCACGACCGCAGGCGGCGGCGATAACACCCCTACCGATGAACGTTCTCTGAAAGAGATCTACGACGGATTTATGACTAAGGTAAAGGCAGAGCTTCCCTCTCTGGTGGAAACGCCCGTGGACAAGGACAATTTCGAATACTACTTCGGCATCAAAAAGAGCGCCGACGTAAAATCCGCTTTCGTATCCGAGCCTATGATGGGTGCGATTCCCTTCGGCATCAGTATGCTGAGAGTGAAGGAAGGCGCTGACGCCGCTGCCATCGCCGCTCAGATGAAGTCGGGCGTGGATCCCCGCCGTTGGGTTTGTGTTACCGCCTCCTACGTGGAGGTTGCCGTGAAAGGTGACGTGATCCTGCTGGTGCTGGACAACGACGATGCTCGCGGCACAGAGATCATCAACGCATTCAAAAACGCATAACTCCCCTCATCCATTCCCGAGAAAGGAGCGCTGTGTATGGTCTTTTCGGGAACGCTCTTCCCTTTTTGGTTTCTCCCTCCCCTGCTATTACTGTACTATGTAACGCCGAAATGGGGAAAAAACTATCTTCTGCTCATCGCCAGCCTCCTGTTCTACTTCACAGGAGAGCCGAAATACACCCTCCTTCTCATTGCATCGGCGATAGTCAACTACCTCTTCGCCCTTGCCATCGAAGGACTCCCCCGTTTCAGAAAGCTGTTTCTGATTCTGGACGTGGTGCTGAATATCGGTACGCTGGTATTCTTCAAGTTCTCCGCACTGTGGTTCGGCTGGGCGAATGCCCTCTTCGGCACGTCACTGGAGGCGCTCCCCCTCCCCTTGGGCATCAGCTTCTACACCTTCCAAGCGATGTCCTACACCATCGACGTCTATCGGGGAGAGGCGAGACTGCAGAAGAATCCCTTTGCTTTTGCCACCTATCTTTGTCTCTTCCCCCAGCTGGTGGCAGGTCCTATCGTCCGCTACACCGACGTGGACGAGGAGCTGACCCACCGCACCCACTCGCTGGCAGGCTTTTCCAACGGTCTTGCCCGCTTTACCGTGGGTCTTGCCAAGAAGGTTCTGCTGGCCAACAACTTGGGCGTGCTCTGTGATACCTTCCGTCAAGCGGATGCGCCTTCTGCCGCCTTCGGCTGGCTCTACGCCATCAGCTACGCTTTGCAGATCTACTTCGACTTCTCGGGCTACTCGGATATGGCCATCGGCCTCGGGTACGTGTTTGGCTTCCAATTCCCCGAAAACTTCGATTATCCCTATATTTCGGGAAGCATCACCGAGTTTTGGCGGCGCTGGCACAAAACCCTCTCGGGCTGGTTCCGAGATTACGTCTATATCCCCTTGGGCGGCAGCCGTGTCAGCCGTCCCCGTTGGATGCTGAATCTGCTCATCGTTTGGGCGCTCACCGGTCTGTGGCACGGCTCGGGAACGGGAGTAATGAACTTCGTTTTGTGGGGCGCACTTTACGGCCTGCTTCTTTGCTGTGAAAAGCTCTTTCTCGGCAAGCTTTGGGAGAAATTCCGACCGCTGGGTCACCTTTTCGTGATCCTCGTCACTCTCTTCGGCTTCGTCCTCTTCGGAGCGGACGGGCTGTCGGGTACTCTGTCCGACCTTGCCATCCTCTTCGGCAGATCCGGACTTACCGATCCCGCCGCCCTCTACTATTGGCAGAGCGGAGCGGTTCTGCTGGCAGTTGCCATCATCGGCGCAACACCTCTCCCCCGCCGTCTGTGGGCGGTACTGGAGCGCAGGGCGAGCGTGGCAACCGCCATCCTCCAGCCTCTCCTGATTGCGGCGGCGCTGGCCATCTCCACCGCTTATCTGGTGGACTCCACCTTCAATCCCTTCCTGTACTTTAGATTCTGACGGGAGGTAGCGATATGAAACTTTCAGACAAAATCCGACAGATTGCTACAGCGATCGTGTTCTGCGGCTTTATCCTCTTTTTCGGCATCGCCGCCCTCCTCTCCCCCGATAGAGAATACTCTGCCTACGAACGCCGTCCCCTCCAGCAGGTGCCGGTGTACGAGGAGGCTGAGTCGCTCTCCGCCTACTTCTCGGCTTGGGAGACTTATCTCACCGATCAGTTCTACCTGCGGGATGAACTGCGCTTTCTCAAAAGCGGCTTTGCTCACACCGTCCTGCGGCAGAAAGACGTGAACGGCTACTACAGCGAAGACGGCAGTCAGGCAGAAATCCTCTACCCGATGAACGACGAGACTATCCTGCAAAACGTCAAGCTGCTGGAAAATCTCCGACAGACCCATTTTGCAAACTCCCCCGCCTACTACGCCGTGATCCCCGATAAATCCTACTATATGGGCGCCACACTGGGGCTGGACTACGATAAGATCGACCGCCTCTTTGAGGAGAACCTGAACGCCACCGCTATTCCCCTGCGGGATACCCTCTCTCTGTCCGACTACTACGATACCGACATCCACTGGAAGCAGGAGAAGCTGGAGGGCGTATACGAACAAATGCGCGCGCAGATGGGCAATCATCTGCCTCCCTTTGCCGAGGCAGGCTACCGTGAACAGTCGGCAGGCGAGTTCTACGGTGTGCTCTACGGGCAGGCGGCAATGGCGGCAGAGCAGGACGAGATGCGCTATCTGGTAAACACCACTACCGAACAACTGCAGCTGAAGGTGCTGGACAGCGGCAAGACCGGCGGTGTCTATGACAGCGAAGCCTTTGCCGGAGACGATCCCTACGATCTCTATCTGGGCGGCGAGGCGGC
>JAFTMF010000055.1 GCA_017452565.1 Clostridia bacterium | reverse complement strand
CCCTATGCTGGAATCGGGCGACACCATCGTCTGGGAGACGGTCAGAGGTCAGGTGGATTTCCAAAACGCCGGCAGCCTCTGCCACGGCTGGTCGTCCATCCCCATCGTGATCTACCATCGGCTGGGAATGGTGAAGTACACCGATTTACAGGCATTAACACAAAATGATTTTTCTGCGATGTTACGAATTTCAAATTCCCACACCCCTTGCCCCCTATACAAAAAATGCAGCGGTTGTCAGCTGCAAAATCTGCCCTACGAGGAGCAGCTGCACTTAAAGCAAGCCAAGCTGATCCGTCTGCTGGGGCGCTTCGGACACGTGGAGGAGATCATCCCCATGGACGATCCCACCCACTACCGCAATAAAGTTCAATCCGCCTTCTGCAACAAAAGCGGACGGCTGACTGCAGGCATCTATCAGTCCACCACCCGCAAGATCGTGGAGGTTCCCCCTTCTATGGAGGGCGGCTGTATGCTGGAGGATCTCACCGCCACCCGTATCGTGGCGACCATCCGTACCCTTGCTCCCTCCTTTAAGCTGAAGCCCTACGATCTTGCCACCGGCAGAGGATTTCTCCGTCACGTGCTCATTCGACGCGGCTTTGCAAGCGGACAGGTGATGGTGGTGATCGTCACCGCACCCGGTGATTTCCCCTCCTGCCGTTCTTTTGTAAACGAGCTCTGCCGCCGCCATCCCGAGATTACCACCATCGTGTGGAATATCAATCCCACCAACACTCCCCTCTTCCTCGGCAGCGAGAGCAAGACCCTCTTCGGCGAGGGCTATATCACCGATCAGCTGTGCGGACTCACCTTCCGCATCAGCCCACGCTCCTTCTATCAGGTCAATCCCGTGCAGACCGAGATCCTCTACAACACCGCCCGCAAGTTTGCCCGACTCACCGGCAAGGAGCGGCTCATCGATGCCTACTGCGGCACCGGCACCATCGGTTTGACTATGGCAAGCCGAGAGGGAGTTGTTGGTGCAAAAGAGATCATCGGCGTAGAGGTGAACCCCGATGCGGTGCAGGACGCCAAGGACAACGCGCGCCGCAACGGTATCGAATCGGCGAAATTCTACGCCGCGGATGCAGGCGACTTTATGCGGGAGCTTGCCTTGCGCGGCGAGAGCGCCGACGTGGTCATCACCGACCCGCCCAGAGCAGGGTGCAGCAGAGAGTTTCTGCAAAGTCTCCTCACCCTCGCACCGAAGCGGGTGGTCTACGTCTCCTGCAACCCCGAAACGCTGGCGCGGGATTTGGGCACCCTCACCCGTGGCGGGTACAGAGTGAAGAAGATCCAGCCCGTGGATCTGTTCCCCTTTACCGAGCATGTTGAAACTATTGTTTGTCTCTGCAAACAATAGTTTCAACATCGATATGTGCCACTTCGTGTCACTCGATATAGCCTGCGGCTCGATATGTTGCTTCGCAACTCGATATGCCCTGCGGGGCAAGCGGTGGCACATATCTATATCGAATGCGAACGAAATGAGCATATATCGAATTTCGAGCATAGCGAGAAATATATCGAGTTCGCCATCGGCGAACATATCGACAAAATAAAGGAGTAAAACAAAATGACCGATAACAAAAATCAACTCCGTGAAGATGCAATTGAATTTGCAATTCAAATATCCGACCTATGCGACGAAATAAAAGGTTGTTCTGTTTATGTTAATCAAATTGTCCGTTCTTCTTCGTCTATTGGAGCAAATATATACGAAGCAAAATATGCACAGAGCAAGGCAGATTTTATAAATAAGCTTGAAATCTCTTTAAAGGAGTGCTCGAAAACTGAATATTGGCTTGAACTGATTTTCAGAAAAGGAAAAATGAGTGAGGTCACGTACAAAGAGCTAAGTAACAAATGCGGCTCAATTAGGCGCAGACTTATCGCATCCATTACCACCGCAAAGGGGAATCAAAATCAATGATTAATATTTTACTTGAGGGTTACGATATAGATGCTCCATGGCTCTATGATGAATTAAAAAAATATATGCAACCTACTCACAGAGTAGTGGTAATTGCGTTCTCTTTTCGTGACAGTAAAGCTAAATCTCTTGCGGATTGGAATTGCTTATATAGCAAAAGCAATGGTAGGTTTTACGAAGGTATTGTTAGTGGGTTTACTGCATACGGAATCTCCGAGGAGAATGTTTCGTTTATCAACTATTTTACGGATACAAAGGAATCTGCAAAGGAAAAGATTGAAAATGCGGATATCCTCTATTTTCTCGGCGGCTTGCCAGATAGGATGATGGATCGCATCAAGGAATTTGATCTAAAAGATGTTTTGATGAAGCATAAGGGGATTGTTATGGGCTACAGTGCGGGAGCCGTTATTCAACTTGCTGAATATCATCTTTCCCCCGACGATGATTATCCAGAGTTCAAATATTATGAGGGATTACCGTATTTGAATGACTTTTATTTGGAAGTGCATTATGAGGGGAAAGACGCTCAAAAGGCAGCAATTCAAAAGGTTCTTGAAGAACGCAAGAAAACGGTATATGCAACTGCTATTATGAAAGGTGCTATACTTGTGGACAATGGAATTATTAAATTGCTTGGTGATGTAGAAGAGTACAATTAAAATATACCTTTTG
>JAFTMF010000054.1 GCA_017452565.1 Clostridia bacterium | reverse complement strand
TGCCATTTCAGAAGAGTCAACTTCGTGGTAGGAACCGTCCCAAACGTTAACCTTAACGTCTACTACATTGTAGCCAGCCAGTACACCATTCTGCATAGCACCCTGGATACCGGCATCGATTGCAGGAATATATTCCTTGGGGATAGCACCACCTACTACGGTGCTGACAAATTCATAGCCCTTACCGGGTTCATTAGGCTCGATAGAGAGCTTAACGTGGCCGTACTGACCCTTACCACCGGACTGACGCGCATACTTAGTATCAACGTCTGCCTTCTTACGGATGGTTTCCTTGTAGGATACCTGAGGTTTACCGATGTTTGCCTCAACCTTGAACTCACGAAGCAGACGGTCAACGATGATCTCCAGGTGGAGCTCACCCATACCTGCAATGATGGTCTGGCCGGTTTCTTCATCGGTGTAGGTGCGGAAGGTGGGGTCCTCTTCAGCCAGCTTGGCGAGAGCGATACCCAGCTTCTCCTGAGAAGCCTTGGTCTTAGGCTCGATAGCCTCTTTGATAACAGGCTCCGGGAACTCCATAGATTCCAGAATTACTTCGTGGGAATCCAGACAGAGGGTGTCACCGGTGGTGGTATTCTTCAGACCAACTGCAGCCGCGATATCGCCGGAGTAAACTACGTCGATGTCCTTACGGTTGTTAGCGTGCATCTGCAGGATACGACCGATACGCTCACCCTTCTTCTTGGTGGAGTTGTAAACAGCGCTACCTGCATCCAGCTTACCGGAGTAAACACGGAAGAAGCAGAGCTTACCAACGTAGGGGTCGGTCATGATCTTGAACGCTAGAGCTGCGAAAGGACCATTGTCATCTGCAGGGCATTCAATCTCATTTTCTCCTTCATCCTTGTTAGGATCGATACCCTTGATTGCGGGTACGTCGACAGGAGAAGGCATATAATCAACAACAGCATCCAACAGCTTCTGAACGCCCTTATTTCTATAAGAGGTGCCGCAGATTACGGGGATGATCTTGTTGTCAATGGTAGCTTTACGGAGGGCCTTCTTCAGATCCTCAGTGGGGATCTCTTCGCCTTCCAGATACAGCAGCATCAGATCTTCGTCGGTTTCAACGATGGATTCGATCATTGCGTTGCGGTATTCCTGAGCCATTTCCAGCATATCTGCGGGAATGGGTTCAACGCGCATATCCTTACCCATTTCGTCGTAGTAGACGTCAGCCTCCATATTCATCAGGTCGATGATGCCGCGGAAAGAATCCTCAGCGCCAATGGGAAGCTGGATCGGTACTGCATTTGCTTTCAGACGCTCCTTGAGCATCTTAACGCAACGGAAGAAGTTCGCGCCCATAATATCCATCTTGTTGACGTATACCATTCTGGGAACGCGATACTTGTCCGCCTGACGCCAAACGGTTTCAGACTGAGGTTCTACGCCACCCTTAGCACACAGAACGGTAACCGAGCCGTCCAGTACACGCAGAGAGCGCTCTACCTCTACGGTGAAGTCAACGTGACCGGGGGTATCAATGATGTTGATACGGGTCGTGGGGTAGCTACCGTCTTCCTTGGTCCAGTGACAGGTAGTAGCAGCGGAGGTAATGGTGATACCTCTTTCCTGCTCCTGAGCCATCCAGTCCATGGTAGCATCGCCCTTGTGAGTTTCACCCATCTTATGGTTAACACCCGTGTAGTACAGAATACGTTCGGTAGTAGTGGTCTTACCAGCGTCGATATGAGCCATGATACCGATATTTCGGGTATTTTCCAGGGAATATTCTCTAGGCATAAGCTATTTCTCCTTCTTTTACTTTATACATTAATATCTGTAGTGTGCGAAAGCCTTGTTAGCCTCTGCCATTCTATGGGTTTCTTCCTTCTTCTTAACGGCTCCGCCCATATTGTTGACTGCGTCCATGATTTCTGCAGCCAGACGCTCTGCCATGGTGTTCTCACTGCGGTTTCTGGAGTAGGTTCTGAGCCAACGCAGACCGAGAGTCTGCTTACGCTCAGGGCGTACTTCCATAGGAACCTGATAAGTGGAACCGCCGAGACGGCGAGCTTTAACTTCGAGAGAAGGCATAATGTTGTTGAGAGCGTCGGTGAACACCTCAAGTGCGTTCTTACCGGTCTTCTCTTCTACGATTGCAAATGCATCGTATACGATCTTCTGCGCTACTCCCTTTTTGCCGTCATACATAATGTTATTGATCAGCTTAGTTACAAGCTGAGAATTGTACATAGGATCCGGCAATACTTCTCTTTTGGAAATTTGTCCTCTTCTAGGCACTGTACTTACCTCATTCATAAATAATGATATCACAGGTACTCGAAAGATGTCTCCCGTATGTGCAAGGACTGTCAGTTATTACAAATTTATCAACAAACGTCCGAGTTGCACTCACGATTTTTTCTCTTATCTTCTCTACCTTGACCGAGATTACTTCTTCTTCGGTCTCTTTGCGCCGTACTTAGAACGGCTCTGTCTGCGGGCATCAACGCCTGCAGTATCCAACGTACCGCGGATAATGTGGTAACGAACACCGGGCAGGTCACGTACACGTCCGCCACGGATCAGAACTACAGAGTGTTCCTGCAGGTTATGACCGATACCGGGGATATACGCGGTCGCTTCCAGACCGTTCGTCAGCTTTACTCTTGCGAACTTACGCAGAGCAGAGTTAGGCTTCTTAGGAGAAGTAGTTGCAACTTTCGTGCAAACGCCTCTCTTCTGGGGAGCGCTGATCTGAGTGGGAACATTGTCCAGGGAGTTAAAACCTCTCTGCAGCATAGGAGCCTTGGACTTGTAAACTACCTTGGATCTTCCCTGCTTTACCAGCTGGTTAAAGGTTGGCATATAGGCACCTCCTTCTTTGTCGATATCTTTGTAATAATCCGACGATGTATTTGCACCAAAAGCATTCGGTTCTATGCTTTTACATAACTTTACATCATAAGACGATTATATTATAGCAACTCCATCGAAAGTTGTCAAGAGAATTTTTCATTTTTTAGAAAATCTCCCATTTGCACAATCTACCGAAGTTTTTTGATGATTTTTGTGAATATTTCACAATTTGTTTTGTTACGCCGAAAATCAGCGGGAGACGATTGTCTCCCGCTGAAATAATTCAACTAATCAGATGACAGATCAGGAAGCAGAGGAATAGTGAATCTTCTTCCAGTCCATGTACTGTCTGTAGATGTTCTTGGTGCCGGTAGTAGCTGCAAGCTGAGAACCAACGATCTTGACGTCGCTGCCTTCCATAGTCATTGCACGCAGTTCAGCATCCAGCGCATCGATATACGCACTGTAGTTTGCATATACCAGCTTGCCGTTTTCGCCAACTTCATCCTTCACTGCCTGATAACCGAAGATCTTGCCCAGCATTGCATTGTATGCACTCTCCAGGAAATCAATCTCAGCCTTGGTAGGCAGGTTCAGGGGGTTGTTACCCTCGTCAACGTCAGGAGTGGTAGGATCGTCGAAGATTTCTTCGCCTTCAAACAGCATCAGCTCCATACCGGTGTATGCACTGAAGAACGCGGTACGGGAAGCAGTTTTTGCAAGTGCCCAATCGTTAGCAGCATATGCCAACTCGCGCTCGGTCATATCGGTATTAGGAAGAGTGAGGAAGAGGTTGCCGGCCTTATGGATATCCATAACGTAAACGGCATCGCCCTCAGTCTCACGCTTGATCATACCGGTGGACTCTTCAACTACGTAGGTTACGTTTTCCTGACCGTAAACCAGAACGTTGTGAGCTTCCTTATTAGTCTGCAGCAGATTGATTACTTCCAAACAACGGTCAGCAGCAGAAGTGTATGCAGATACTGCAAACATATTGCCGTGAGCCTGTTCGTTGGTAATAACAGCCTTCTGAGTCATTACGGTGTAGTAATCTTCTTCGTAAGCCTTGATTTCTTCAGAATCTGCACGAACGAAGCCTACTGCGAACTTACCCTTTTCTGCACCGGAGATATCCAGGCCGGGGATGGGGTACTTGCCATTGATGGGAGCGTAGTTGTTGATGGAAACGAGAGAGCTACGGAATACAGCGGAACCAAACATGGTCTTGGGCTCCAGACCTACTGCGTCGGGAGAAACGCCTTCGGTAGCGCCCTGGCAGATAGCGGAATTTTTGCCGGTCAAGCTGAGCATGCTCATGCTGCCCAGATTGTACAGCGCGGTAATTTCAGGATGATCGGTTACAACGTCAACCAAGAAGTTTTCGAGAGATACCAAATTGGTAACCTCGCCCATATTGTAGGAGTAAGAATCGAACAGCTTCTTGTCGATGATCATATACTCAGGGCTATCGTAGATAGTATTGGAAGGAATTGCGCACAGCTCACCGGTGTTCGCCAGGTAGATCTTACCTGCATTGAGCAGACCGGCAGACAGATACTTGGACAGGAGAGGAGCGGACTCTTCCATGTATTCATCCAAAGTAGATACGAGGGAGTCGCTGTACAGACCGGGATCTTCCGCATAATCCTTATCGGAAGCATCTTCCTGCTTCCACAGGCGGTAAGATTCCAGCTTTGCCATACTATCAACAAAGAAGATGTCGATCTGGTTTTCGTAAGGTTCGGGATACGCAGTAACCTCACGGTTCTTTTCTTCGTCGTAGATTACGTCGGTAACTTCACCCAGAGAAGTGGATTCATCACCGTTGTTTACAGCCTCGCGGCGAGCCAGCAGTGCCTTTTCCAGCTCTGCATAATACTCTGCCTCGGTGTAGAGTTTCAGTTCGATATGAGTGTTCAGGTTGCCTTCGGTGATCGCATTCAGCGCCTTTTCGGTAGCCTCGATACCGGCTTCATTGGTCTTCTCGTCGGTCATCATTGCAATGACGATGGTCATAGGCTTGATGGTACCGGGTTCCGCTTCATCTTCCTGATCACAAGAGGTGAAGAGTACCAAAGTAGGAAGCAACATAGCCAAGCAAAGTACCAGGCTGAGCAGTCGTTTTTTCATGGAAATCCTCCTAAATTTGAAATCGCACAACAGCGCATTACATAAGTTTATTTTACTACAATCCCCCGAATCTGTCAAGGT
Source organism: Clostridia bacterium (assembly GCA_017452565.1). GTDB lineage: Bacteria > Bacillota > Clostridia > Oscillospirales > CAG-272 > CAKSQF01. The sequence goes on along the minus strand of JAFTMF010000054.1, from coordinate 5,824 downwards.
GCTTTTCCGAGAGATTTGATTTAAATCGCCTAAAATTGTTGCCGAAAACAGCCGTGTTCACAATTCGTCCAAATAAATTAAACAAAACCTAACTTTGTTTTTTAGACAAGTTGACATTAGTTTTAGGCGATTTAGCAAACGCAAACCGTCATATTTTGTTCAGAGTGACGATTTTTAACAGTTTCTGCAATTTTACAGGCTGTTATTACGGATCCAGGTAGTCCTTCAGACGCTTGGAGCGGCTGGGATGACGAAGCTTTCTCAGCGCCTTGGCTTCAATCTGACGAATTCTCTCACGGGTGATGTGGAATTCTTCGCCAACCTCTTCCAAAGTACGCATTTTTCCGTCCTTCAGGCCGAATCGAAGGATCAATACCTGCTCTTCTCTGGGAGTCAGAGTGTGAAGCACCTCGATCAGCTGCTCACGGAGCATCGTCTGAGATACTGCATCAGAGGGAGCGGGAGTTTCCTCGTCCTGAATGAAGTCGCCCAGATGGCTATCTTCCTCTTCACCGATGGGCATTTCCAAAGAAACGGGATCCAATGCGATTTTCATAATCTCCCGAACCTTATCGGGAGTGGTGTTCATTTCCTTAGCGATTTCGTCTACGCTCGCCTCGTGACCCAGCTCCTGCAGCAGTTTGCGGGAAACGCGGGAAACCTTATGGATCGTTTCCACCATATGAACGGGGATACGAATGGTTCTTGCCTGATCGGCAATGGCACGGGTAATTGCCTGACGAATCCACCAAGTAGCGTAAGTGGAGAATTTGTAGCCCTTACGGTAATCAAACTTCTCTACTGCTTTCAGCAAGCCCAAGTTACCTTCCTGAATCAGATCCAGGAACGAAAGTCCCTTACCGGAATGACGCTTGGCAATACTGACAACCAGTCGGAGGTTCGCCTCAACCAGGGCGTTCTTAGCATCTTCGCCGTGACGAATCAGCTTACGCTGTTCTTTTACGTACTCATCGTCCAGCCCATCGATGTGACGAGGCATCTTATCGGGACCGCCATACTGCTTACGAGCCTCTTCCATTGCAATGGTATAGCTGTTCTTAGTCTGGGTGCGCTCTCCCCAAACGTCGGTGGATTCCTCGGAGTCTCCATCTTCATTGTGAGGAGCCTCAGCAGCTTCCGCAGCCTCGGCATTTTCGGCATCCTCCTGCAGTGCATCTTCAGCAGTAAAACCGATGATTGCTTCCAGCAAGCGGGTTTCTGCCTGCAAGCCCTCATACATCGTCTTAGCCAGCTGCAGCTCACGCTCGCCATCCAGCAGCGGAACCTTACCGATTTCCTTCAGATACATACGCACAGGGTCGTCAATGGCAAGACCTTCCTGCGCCAGCATCTTTTCCATTTTCTCCGCGGATTCATACTGACCGACTTCCTGCTCGATCTCCTCCGCTTCTCCGGGGTTCAGGTTACCGACAATTTCGATATCCATCCCCTCAAGGGTTTCATAAATATGCTCCATCTGCTCCATATCGAAATCTTCGTCTTCAAAAGCCTCCATGATTTCGCTGCTGGACAGTGAGCCCTGATTCTTGCCCCGCTCGATCAGGTCGTTGACACTGAGCTGCTTTTCGGACATAGAGCCGTCATCTGTAATTCTCATAGTACCTTCCTTTCTGTCCAAAGGACAGTTCCTTGATTTTTGAACTATATAATTGAAAGGGAATTCCCCTCAATTGCCGTTTTTTTGCCGTTTTTTATTGAGAATATCCTCAATACTCATTTCGCGGCGGGTGGTCGCCTCTCTGAGGCGGTCGATGCTGTCTCTAAGGACAGTAATGGTGTTTTGTTGAAGAAGCGATCTGCTGCGCCTGATGGATGCTACGCGATCCATTTCTTCCACCGACAACACTTCTCCCAACATACCGGGTTCGAACAGCGGGTCCGATAGGTTCGGTTCCAAACTCTCGAATACCTTCTTACCGAATGCAGTGAAAAAGTCGTCTACCGTCAGCGTTTCACCGGACTTTTGCAATTCGGTCCAAATCTCCGGATGGAGTAACATTATAACCAGAATCGTCTCTTCCTCAGAGGCCGCAACTGTATTCTTCACGTAATCGGGATTAATCCTATCTCCATATCCTTCGCTTTGACGGATCATTTGCTTTGCTTCTTCCCGCTTTTCTTTCTTGTCTCGGTTTCGAAGCAGCTTTTCCACGTCTCTTCGAATCGAATCGGGGGTGACGTTCAACAACTCTGCAATCCGATGAAGATAAATTTCACGGGCTGCAGCCGACGGAAAAGAAGCAATGAGCCGCACCGACTCTTCCAGCGCCTTGATTTTGCCATCGGGAGTAACGATTGGATTATCTCGAATGATCTTGTCCAATTTGAAATCAAACTCGCTTCGGGAGCGCTCCAACAGATTCTTGAAGGCAGGCGCGCCGAACTTGCGGATGTACTCGTCGGGGTCCTTGGCATCCTCCACCTTGAGAATGCGGCATTCCACGCCGACTTCTCCCAGCAAAGCAAATGCTTTGGAAGCAGCTCTCTGCCCCGCTTCGTCTGCGTCATAGCAGATCACCACTTTTTTCGCATAGCGGGAAAAGATTCTCGCTTGCTCGGAGGTGATCGCCGTTCCCAGCGTTGCCACGGCATTGGAAAAACCGGCACCGTGGAGGGCGATAACGTCCATATATCCTTCACAGAGGATCATCGTCTCGGTCTCGCTCTTGCGTGCAAAGTTGAGGGCAAAAAGATTGCGGCTCTTCTTGAACGCCGGTGTATCCGAGGAGTTGAGATATTTGGGCTTGGAATCGTCCATCACGCGGCCGCCGAAAGCAACCACGTCACCACGGACGTCTATAATGGGGAAAATCACTCGATTGCGGAAGTAATCGTAAGGCTTCCCCGTTTTCTGGCTGATTCCGCATAGGAACGCCGAAGACATCTCGCTATCGGTATAGCCCTTCTTGCGAAGGTGATTGGTCAGCGCACCGAACTCGTTGGGAGCAAAGCCCAGGCCGAAGTGACGGATCAGCGGCATCGGCAGACGGCGCACCTCTGTAAGATAGCGCAGTCCCTCTGCACCCTCGGGAGCAAACAGCTTTTGATGGAAGAAGCGAGCCGCTTCCTTGTTCATCGCCAGCACCCGTTCCCGACGGGCGTTTTCGTCCTGCTCCCGCTTGTCCATCGTGATGGGAACGCCTACCCGCTTAGCAAGAAATTCGATAGCTGAAGGATAATCCATATTCTCCGCGCGGCGGATGAAGTGGATGACGTCCCCTCCCGCTCCGCAACCGAAACAGTAAAAGCTGGAGGTTCCGGGAAAGACGGTAAAGGACGGCGATTTCTCGCTATGGAAAGGGCAAAGCCCTTGATAATTGGAGCCTGCCCGTTTCAGTTGAACGTAGGACGAGATCACGTCTTCAATATTGGCTCGCAGTTTGATCTCTTCGATCACAGTCTGGTCAATTCTTGCCACCGCGACTCACCCCCAAAAATTAGTGAATAGTGAATAAATATAGATGAAAGTTAGGTTGTTTGTTCCGTTATAGTCCCGCACTCCACACCTTGGGGATAAACAAATCCTTGTACAGGCTGATGGCGTAGCGGTCGGTCATTCCCGAGATATAATCGGCAACCGCACGGGGTATGCCTTCTTCCAAGACGGTCAAACCGAATTCCGGAGGCATTTCGTCGGGATTTTCGGAGAAATACTCATACAAGGTCAGGAGCATTGCTTCCGCTCTGCTCTCTTCTCCTTTGGCTATGGGATTATAATAGACCGTTTTGAAGAGAAAGGCGCGCAATTCCAGCGTATCCTTCCACAGACCATCCTCCATCCGGATGTCCTCGTCGTTGCTGGCGATAATCACACCTCGTACCATCGTATCTATGCGACGACCGTGGGTTTCGCCCAACCGATAACGAAGTCCTGCGGGGATGTCATCGTTTTTTAACACGCCTGCTCGGATTGCATCGTCAATATCGTGATTGATGTAAGCAATGCGGTCAGCGATGTTTACGATTCGGCCTTCCAGCGTTTCGGCTTTTCCGGCACCGGCGTGATGCAAAATGCCGTCCTTTACCTCGTGACAGAGATTCAGGCGCTCCAGCTTGTCCACCACGCGAAGAGATTGGGCATTATGGGTAAAATCCTTGTCGAAGCAACGCTGCAATACCCGCTCGCCGGCGTGACCGAAGGGCGTGTGTCCGAGATCGTGTCCCAGTGCAATGGCTTCCGCCAAATCCTCGTTCAGCCGCAGGGAGCGGGCAATGGTACGGGCAATTTGGGTAACCTCCAGCGTATGGGTCAGGCGGGTACGGTAGTGATCGTGCTCAGGGGAAAGAAAAACCTGCGTTTTGTGCATCAGACGGCGGAACGATTTACTGTGCGTAATTCGGTCCCGATCCCGCTGAAACTCTGTTCGCAGATCATCCGGTCGAAGAGGTTCGGCTCGACCCTTGGTCTCGGACGATAAACAAGCGCCCTTAGACAGCGTTTGCCGCTCTCTTTCTTCCAACATTTGACGGACGGTAGACATGCTGTCACCTCCTATATATCGTTACATATATAATATACGCTATAAAACTTAAAAAACCCTTTTTTTATTGGGTTAATTTCTAAAATTCACAATTTGTTTACACGATTCAGCCAAGCGCCACAGGGGCAGTAACTGCCCCTGCTCAAGCGCTCTCTAAACTCGTTTTCCGAATCGACTGCCTACAACTTCCCCTTTGACTTTCCCGTTAGTGAGAGCGATCAGGCGCTCCTGCAGGGGTCGGGTATATTCGGTGGGCAGGGCGAGGGTAAGGGTCACCTCTGCGCCGAAATCGGTATTTTCTTCGGTAGCAAGATAGTTCTTCAGTTCGTACAATACACGCTGATACATACTGTAATCCACAGAGAAGCGGACGAGATCGTAGGGGATCAGCTCCACAATGCCCGCTTCGGCTACTGCCAGCTTAGCTGCTCCCGAATAGGCGCGTACCAGTCCGCCGGTGCCCAGCAAAATGCCGCCAAAATAGCGAGTAACGGTAATCACCGCATCGGTGAAGCCGCCTTTGCGGATAATATCCAGCACAGGCATACCTGCACTTCCCTGGGGCTCGCCGTCGTCGCTGTAACGCATCCCGCCGTTAGAAAGGAAATAAGCAAAAACGGTATGTCTGGCATCGGGATATTTCTTGCGGATCTGCTCTACGAATGCCATCGCCTCAGCTTCAGTAGTCACCGGCTTGGCGTAGGCAAGAAACTCGCTTCGCTTTTCGGTGAGGGTAGCAAACCCTTCTTTTTCAAGGGTAAAATACGCTTTCATTTCTGCCATTATACCACCTCCGCACCGTAAGGTGTCAGCGCAAGTCTTGCAAGCTTAAAGCATTGCAGTCCAAAGGGGATACCGATAATGGTCACGCAAAGCACAAGCCCGATCACCGCGCCTACCGCTGCCAGCTCCAAACCGCCAAAGCAAAGCCAAAGCAGATTCAGCAGGAAGGAGACACCGCCGCCTCTGTAAACGATATTCCGACCGAAGGGGAAGAAAGACAGACGAGCCAATTTGAAGCACTGCATCCCAATCGGGATACCAATGATCGTACAGCACCACAGCACGCCCACGACGATCCATCCAAGCCCCAGCCAAATTCCACAGCAACAGAACCAAAGTATATTTCCAAGACAGCTCATAGCTTACCTCTTTCATTTATGTCAATGTTTCAAAACCAACACCGTAAAGGGAGTTAGGACCGTTTTTCATACTTCCATTATAGGGTACTAAGTGCAGCCCTCGGGCACAAGAAAGAGCGCACCCGATCAGTTTTTTCGTCAAATCGGGTACATCCTCTCGCACAAGCGCTTCGTCAGTAG
>JAFTMF010000053.1 GCA_017452565.1 Clostridia bacterium | reverse complement strand
GGTATCAAATCATCCTCCGGTGGAATAAAAACGGTATTCTTTAACAACTGCATTCGATCTCCAACGCCCTCCATATCGAAGAAACCCCGATTGTACAAACGTACAATCGGGGTTTTTGGATTGGAATTTCACCGGATTTCTCGTTATGCGCGGTACTTTTCCGCCTGCAGACGGAACATTTCGGCATATTTGCCGCCCTTTGTCATCAGCGCATCGTGACTGCCCTCTTCGATGAGCCGTCCTTCCTCAAACATAAGGATACGATCGGCCATACGAGTAGTAGACAGACGGTGAGAGATGAAAATCATCGTCTTGTCCTCGGCGTAGGAGAGGAGCGTGTGATTCAGCTCGTACTCCGCCTCGGGATCGAGAGCCGAGGAAGGTTCGTCCATAATAATCAAATCATAGGGACGAGCAAAGATGCGGGCGATGGCAACCTTCTGCGCCTCGCCGCCCGACAGATTCTCCCCTTCATCGGAGAACTCACGAGTGAGGGCGGTGTCGATTCCCTTTTCCATCTTGGCAAGGCGATCCGAAAAGGTGCTCTTCTCCAGCGCCGCCGTTACGATCTCCTGATCCTCGGGAGCGCACTCGCCGCCCATTACGTTTTCACCTACAGTAGCGGCAAAGATTTTATAGTCTTGGAACACCGCACCGATGTGACTCCGCAGAGAAGGAATATCGTATTCCTGCAAAGGATGCCCGTTGTAAAGGATCTTGCCCTCGGTAGGATCGTAAAGGCGCATCAGCAGCTTGGTCAGCGTGGTTTTGCCTGCACCGTTGTAGCCCACGATGGCGATCTTCTCGCCCTTTCGAAGGGTGAGATTCACCCCGTCCAGCGAATACTTTTCCTTGGTATCCTCGGAATTTCGGTAGGCAAAGCGGACGTTTTGCAATTCCAGCGTCTCCATCGGCTCTGCTATGCGGCTGCCGCCGATGATTTTAGGCTTGTACTCCATAAAATGGATGTATTTGCCGATATAGCGGGCATTTTCGGGGAAACGGACGAAGGTCTGCATCACCTCGTAAATTCCCCAGCGCAGCTCCCACATCAGAGAGAGTGCCGCCACGTAACCGCCCAGCTTCACCGAGCCGTCGTACAATCCGAACAGCAGAATCAAGGCAGGGGCAAACTGTGCCAGATAGATGGTCACGTCATTGGCCACCGCCAAGAGGAAGGTCTGCTTGCCCACCTTCACCTCTTCGGCCACAATGCCCTCCACGCTCTCGGTGTAGATCTTTTGCAGATTCTCATCCGCTTTGCCGATGCGAAGCTCTTTGGAGTGATCGGCCAAATGATAAATGCGGTTGATATAGGAGTTTTTGCGATGGAAGGGCTTGGTGCGCTCGTTTTTCTTGAAGTAGAAACGATTGGTGATGTTGCTGAGAATCACGCTCACCAAACACGAAACGCCCATCAGCAGAGCCACGAAGGGATCCACCTGCGAGAGCAGTGCCACTAGCGCAGACAAAGTAATCATCTGACGGAAGACGGTGCCCACATCGTTCATTACCTGCGTCGCACGGTTTTTGGACTCGTCCATGGCAAAGACGTAATCGTTGTAGAACTTGGGATCATCGTAGCAGGCAAGATCCATTGCCAGCGCCTGTGCAAACAGCTCGCTGTGCATCTTATGCTGGAGCTTTTTATCTACGATGGTCTGATAATACTGGAAATACCACGCCGACGTGCCGTTCTGCACCAGCAACCACGTAACCATCAGACTCAGATAAATGGCGATTTTCCCGAAGGAGGGAGACGGCAGGTCAAACTCGTTGAGCACGGCGTAGGTAAAATAGCTGGATGCCGCATTGCCCAGTCCCCAAACCACGCTCATCAGCAGAGTGCAGACGATATATTCGGGGGTCATCCGAGCGATCTTTTTCAGCATCAGCCAGTTGTTTTTCACCACTATGCTGAGCTTTTCCCGCTCTTTCTTCTCTTTTTGCTTCTTTACGGAAGGATTACGCTTCACGGGCGCTCACCTCCTTCACGTAGTTCTCGGCCTGCTTGCCGAAGAGCTCGGCGTATCGGCCGCCTTTTTCCATCAGATCCCGGTGACTGCCGTCCTCCACGATTCTGCCGTCCTCCAGCAGATAAACGTGGTCGGCCAGCGCTGCCGAGGCAAGGCGATGGGAGATGAAGATCAGCGTCCGTCCTTCGCAGGCTTCCATCATATTTTGGAACATCTGATATTCTGCGATAGGATCCAGCGCCGAGGAAGGCTCGTCCAGTATGATAATGGGGGCATCGTCGGCGAAAATCCTCGCCAGCGAGACTTTTTGTCCCTCGCCGCCCGAGAGAACGGCACCTTCATCGTCAAATTCACGGGTGAGGGTGGTGTGGATGCCGTTTTTCAGCGTGGAGACCTTTTCCCAGCCGCCGCTCTTTTTCAGCGCTTCGGTAACCCGCTCCTCGTCGCCCTCTTTCAGCGGTCGGAGGAGGATGTTCTCCGCTACCGACAGCGAGAAGAGCTTGAAATCCTGGAACACCACCGAAAACTGCTCCATCAACGAATCCTGATCGTAGTCGGCCAGGGGGATGCCGTTCAGCTTGACCGCTCCCTCGGTGGGCTCGTAGAGGTGGAGGAGCAGTTTTACCAAGGTGGACTTGCCCGAACCGTTGTGCCCCACCAGCGCAATCTTCTCCCCGGGGCGGATGGTCATATGGATATTCTGCAGTGCATCCCGCTCGGCACCGGTATAGCGGAAGGTGACTCCCTCCACGGTCAGCGTACCGGCAGATGCGCGGACACCATTGGTGTTTTTCTTGATTTTGGGCTGATAATCCAGAAAATAGCGGTAATCCTCGATATACAGAGCGTGGGTGCGGAAGTCCTCCAAGGTAGTCACCAGCGAAGCCAGCACCCAAGCCACCTGCCCTACGGTGTTGAAGACTACCAAAAAGTCGCCTGCCAGCATCGTACCGCGAATCAGGGTACAGTAGGCGGCGTACAGACCTGCCAGAAAGACCACCAAATCGGGGCCGGTATCGCCGATGGTTTTCAGAATTGCCATTTTATAGCCGTACTTCTTCTGCAGGGCGATGTGCTCCTTCAATGTCTCGGCGTAATAGCCGATCATCAGCTTGGGCATAGCGGTAAGGCGCATTTCCTTGGCATACTCGCCTAAATAAAAGCTCCGCTGGACGTAAGCCTGTCTGCGGTCGATGGGACGGCGCTCGTCATCCCGATTCTTCTGCATCCGATTGCGGTATTTGCGCACGTAGCCGATGAGCAAAGGAATCAGCGCCACCAATGCCAGCACGGGATCAATGGAAATGAGAATCAGCGCATTGGTGGAAATAGAGGTGACCCGCCAGATGAGCATATCTGCGGTGTTCACCACGTCCATACAACGCTGATAGGAGTTATCCATTGCACGTACGTATTTGTCGTAGAATTTAGGATTCTCGTAGCATTCCAGCTCCACCTGCGAGGCTTTTTCAAAGAGCGACTGTTCGATGGCGGCAACAATCTTCTGCTGATAGCGGGGATAGACCACCTTTCGCAAAATATTGATGAACACGTCGAATACGATCTGTCCTACCAACAGCGCAAGGATGATGGCAGCCAGCTTTTCCACCGGCTCGCCCAGTTGGAAATCGTTGACCACCTTTCGCATCATCCAAGTATAGATGAAAAAGTCCAGAATCGCGCCGGTCACCGACCACAGAAAATAGGTGGGCAGATAGGATGGTGCAACCCTTTGAATGATTTTCAGGACGTACAGATTATTGGAGAACACCCTTCGTCCCGACAGAGTGTTCTCTTTCTTTGGTTTTTCTTTTCGTTTAAATCTGATCATATTACCTCCTTTTAGTGAGGCTTATAACGGATAGGTGAACAGTCGAGTGATGATAACTTAGATCAGAGCGTTTTTTGATAATTCCCTTCTTTGCTGTAAACTTTGTTTATCGAAAATGCCGACAGTCCTGCATCGTGGCAAAGCGGTGAGTGAGTCCGCCGTCCCTGCCCGCGGCATTTGGGATCGTTTCGGTTCTATTCTATCAAAAGCGGGACGAAAAAGCAAGATTATTTGGCATTTTTCCTATCAAGTATTGGTTGAATTTGGGAAAATCAAGACAAAACGCCACCCCTTACGGGATGGCGTTTTCGTTATGCTTGCGCTTCTTTTTCTTTGTCTTTGTCCTTTACCCTTGCCAGACGCTGGCGGCGGCGCTCCAACCGATCCTTCATCTTGAAGCGGTAGAGCTCCTCGGTAGCAAAGGAAAGCTTGGTCACCACGTTCTGCTTGGTAGGATAGCAGTAGAGCGAATCGTTGTGGGTGGAAATATCAATGCAATCCTCGGGACGGACGTAGCAGTAATCGTACTCGATATGCACGCCGTACATTCCCTGCACGGGACGGTGGATGCGGTAGGGCTTGTCCTTGTAGATGCCCTCTACCGTGAATCCGTCGGCATTGTGGGTGAGCTTGGCCTTGCCCACCTTTTGGAACTTCATACAAGCCGGCAGAGAGAATACCTCCACCTCGTCCTCGAAGGAGTATCTGCCTTCCTCCACCTCACGGCGGACGTTGGCTCTCTCCCACTCAAACCAATCGGGGATGTGGGTAAACTCAGTCTCTCCCTCCAACGCTCGGAGATAGCCGTCCTCGGTCCACTCCCACTGCTTGCCGCAGGCAGAACAGGTGAGAATTGCGCCCTTACTCTCCATCTTGCTCTCGGTCATACAGTGCGGACACTGATAGAGGATCTTGTGCAGACCCTCGGCACGGTGGGGCTCGGTGATGCGGATGCCCTGCTCCTGCTGCCAGCGATGCTCGTCATACTGCATAGCGGCGGTGATTTTCTCCTGAATCTCCACGGCGCTAAGCTCCTGCACCTCTTCGGCGGTGAGCACGCATTTTACGGTAGTATACAGCGGCACTTTGCGAGGCTTGCGGTAATTCCAGAAGGGAGTATAGAGATAGTTGCCGTGATGGAGCATCACCACCACCGGCACCTTCATCTTTTTCACCAACATCCCCATAGAATCGGGGAGGATGGCGGTAGTGCCTGCAGGAGAATATCTCGCCTCGGGATACATAGAAAGGATGCCCTTTTTCTTGTAAAGGACGTTTTCTACCGATTTCAGCAGATCGGGATCGGTGGTGAACTTCCGCTTACACATACAGCCGATCCATTCCATCAGGAAAGGACGGCGGTAGTAGCCGTCTACCGTGGCGATGTTGTAAACCTTGTGGGGATAGGTAGCGATGGCGTTGAGATAGAAGTCCACGAAGTGCATATGATTGGACAGGAGAATATAGGGCGGCTTGATGCCCTCCATATCAATCTTCTCAATCTTGTACTTCTTTCCCACCATCAGGATCTTGCTGAGCGCATAGATCAGAAAAGTGAACACACCCAGCTGATGCAGAGGCATCTTGGAGGTGTCATAATGTCGGACGCTTTTTTCATAGGGGATTTCGTTGAATACGCCGGGGGTCATTTCTTCCATAAGATCCTAATCTCCTTATACGTTCCATTATTTTCGTAATAACCGAAGCGGTTAGTTAGTTCATTTTGTTTGCTCTCACCATTTGATAGATGGACTTCACGTTGGTTTTATACTCCCGATTCAGCAGATGCATCACCAGCTCCTCCAAAGAAGAGAGTCCGCCTACGGCACATACCGTGAAGCAGTAGCCCACCGCAAAGGGAAGAGAGAGAAAATAGGGCACGGCAAAGAGCATCAGGCCGGTGAACTTGTTGAGATATGTATGCAGGGAGGCAAACCGCCGATAGCGCACCGCCGCCACACCGTAGGCAGAGAGGCGAACGAGCAACACTCCGGCTACCGCAAACCAAATCCAGTGCGGAAGCAGCTCCCACAGAACGGGGAGAATTTTCAGCATCATCACCGTATAGAAGGTGAGGTCGGCCACGCTATCCAGCTTGGCGCCGAACTCACTGGTGGTACGGGTGGCTCTGGCAATCAGACCGTCCAGCACGTCGCTGAAGCCGCAAAGGGAGTAAACGACGTAAAAGGCCACCGAAAGAGGGGTTAAAAATAACAACAAAATGGCGCCCGCAATTCTGCAGGCAGTAATGCAATTAGGTACAGTTATCACTTTGTTCATCACATATCACGCTTTCCAAAAAAACAAATCACTTTGCTATCATTTATTGTACTACAAATTTAATTCTTCGTCAAGCCATTTACATAAATTTAAGAAAAATTAAATACCCGCAATCTATCGGAATTACTAATTATTGCATTGTATGGTTTGCATCCACAAGCCCACACTAAATGCAAATCCAAGGAAATGAGGGTTTGTATGTTCAAAAAAACAGGCATCAAGCTGCTGTGCGCCTTACTCTTCTGCACGCTGTCGGTCGGGCTGGGAGCCGCTGCCGTGCAGACAGTCCGATCCACTTGGGAGACGATTCAAAAAAGCAACGCCCGCATCATCGACACCGGCAGGCAGGCGATTGAGCTGATCCAAGACGCCGAAGATGCCGGTGCGGAAATTGCCGGCACGATCACCGCCAAGCAAGTGACCTTCCTGCTTACCGGCATCGACGATGCGCTGGGAGGCAGCGACGTGATGATGCTGGCATCGCTGGACACCGAAGCCGGCAGCGTTCGAGTGGTGCAAATTCCCCGAGACACCTATATCAACCGTCCGGGGAGTCAGAATCATAAGCTCAACTCGGTCTACGCCGTAGCAGTTACCAAGGCCAAACTGCAAGGACAAACCGCCGAAGAAGCCGCTCACACCGGCAATCGAGCGCTCCGTGCCTTCTTGCAGACCAATTTAGGGGTGAAAATCGACCACTATGTGTCGGTGAGCACCGCAGGTCTGCGGGCCATCGTAGATGCAGTGGGCGGTGTGAAGGTAAACGTCCCCATGGATATTGACTACGATGACAACAGTCAGAATCTGCACATTCATCTCAAAGCCGGAGAGCAGGTGCTGGACGGTGCTAAGGCGGAGCAGTTCGTCCGCTTCCGCAGCGGCTACCGAACCGCCGATTACGGCAGAATGGATGCTCAGAAAATCTTTCTTTCGGCATTCTTCCACAAGATCAAAAGCGAGTTCACCCTGCCCACCGTGTTGAATCTGGCAAAATCCTGCCTTTCTCACACCAAAAGCGATCTGACTGCCGTCGATCTGATCCCCCTGATCCGCGGAGCAATGCAGACGAAGGAAGAAAACGTGAAGATGATTACCCTGAAAGGGCAGGCAATCAAGGACGAGAACGGCGTGCTCTGCGAGGTGCTCTCCCGCAGCTATGCCATTGATCTGCTCACCGACTATCTCCTCCCCCGAGGCGGCAGCTCCTCCGATTTGAAATTCGATCCCCACGGCGTTTTCACCGCACCGGGAGAGATCGATCGCATTTATCGCAGTGATGCCCCCTTTGGCAAGGAGGGCGTGAGTATGGATCGCCGGGATCAGATTCACATCCGATAGATTCGGGGAAACTTCGGGATTTCTCTTGCAAAAGTCTGCAAATTGTGATACAATAAAGAGTATCATTTTCGCAAAGAGAGAGAATCCTATGAAAAAAGTTGAAATTTACACCGACGGCGCCTGCAGAGGCAATCCCGGCCCCGGCGGATGGGGTGCCATTCTGGTTTATAAGCAAAAGGAAAAGGTAATGTCCGGCGGTGAGAGGGCTACCACCAACAACCGTATGGAGCTGATGGCTGCCATTGCCGCCTTCGAAGCACTACGAGAGCCTTGTATTGTTTTATTCACTTCTGACTCAAAATATGTCATCGACGGTCTGGATAAAGGCTGGGCGGCAGGATGGAAGAAAAAAGGTTGGAAAAAATCCGACGGCTCCCCTGCCCTCAATCCCGAGCTGTGGGATCGGCTGCTTGCCGCCACCGCTCCCCACGAGATCGCCTATCACTGGGTGAAGGGTCACGCCGGTCATCCCTACAACGAACGCTGCGATGCGCTGGCAACCATGGAAGCCGATAAACTAAAATAATTTGGCTCCGCCGGCCCGCTTTCTTGAAAGAAAGCGGGGCAAAGAACTTCTGAAAAGCCCCGCAATCCTTGCGGGGCAGAAGTTTCTGTACGAATCCGTTACATAGAGGTTTTTTGCCTCCTCTTCTCATATACTGAATGGAGCGATTCTATGAACGGTCTTTTTCCCTCGCTGATTCCTGCCGACTCCCCTGAAACTGCCGCCGCTTTTTTGCTCAGCCAAGCAAAACGGGGCAGTTTTGTCGTAACGCTGAACTTCGAGCTGATCTCCCGCGCCCTTATCAATCCCGACTTTGCCGCTATCCTGAAAGCGGCCGACTTTGCCGTCTGCGACGGAAGCGGCGGACGGTTATTGCTGAAACGGATGCTTCCGCTAAGCGAAATTACCCGAATCCCCGGCATTGAGCTGGGCTATTTCACCCTCAAACTTGCCGCGGAGCAAGGAAAATCGGTGTTCTTGCTGGGCGGCAAGGAGAAAATTGCCCCAACTGCCGCCCGCCGTCTGCAGAAGGACATCCCATCGCTAAAAATTGCCGGCGTTTATCACGGCTACTTTTCTCCCGCCGATCTCCCTGCTCTGCGTGGAATGATCCGAGAGTCGGGTGCTGAGATCGTGATCGTATGCCTTGGCAGCCCATTGCAGGAGCGCTGGATTTTGGAGAATCGCCGTTATTTGCCCGACGTTCTGCTATATCTCCCCTTGGGCGGGAGTCTGGACGTCTGGGCGGGAGCGGTGCGCCGTGCGCCCGATCTCTTCAGGCAGCTGGGGATGGAGTGGATCTGGCGCATCGTCTCCGATCCCCGACGGCTGGGCCGGCTCTTTTCTGCCGGCGTAAATTTATGCCAATTATCCTGCAAATCAGGAAAATTTGATGGCAAAATCACTAATTTTGTTTCCAATTCACTAATAGACTGTAAACTCTTCTTTGATTCTCTTGACAAACCGATCGTTTTGCGGTACAATAAACTGAATGAATATCCTTCAAATTTCCGTATTAGGAGATGACAGATAGAATGAAAACATCCAAGAAGCAAACCGGTACCAAACTAAGAAAGACCAAGGGCAAACGCGTTTCTCTGCGTTGTCCGCTTTCCATAGATCGTACCGAGTTGGAATACAATTTTGACGAAAGTGCGGTACAAGTCTGCATAACCGTAGAGAATATGGGAGGAGGCGGCCTCTCCAGCGACACCATCGAATCTATCGTTGTGGTAGTCCGCCTCTTCGAGAAGGACGGCAAGATCGTCCCTTGCGGTACCAACGATTATTTTGCAAAACCGCTGAAGTTCGGCGATGAAGGACTGGAAAGCGGCGAACGCATTACTTTCCGTCTGATTCCCGATTGCGGTGCCGCCGGCATCCGTGCCGAGGACGCAGAGATTTACATCAGCCGCATCCGTTACACCGACAACACCGTCACCGACTACGTTCGCGGCGACTTCTTCGACTTCCCCGGAGACGGCGTTCTGCTTACTAAGAAATTCAAGAAAAATATCGCTGAAGCAGTAGGACGGCTGGGCAACGGCGCAAAATATCTGCCCGAGCATCTCACCGAGATCGTTTGGCGCTGTACCTGCGGCGAGTTTTCTGAAGCTGACAACTGCCCCACCTGCGGACGAAACAAAGCCGAGCTGTTCGCCGTTCTGGATGAGCTGACCGCTCCCAAGAATCGCAAGCCAGTGGTGATCGTTCCCATGGCAGACACCCCCATACCTGCCGGCGATCACACTGCCGATCAGTCTCTTACCGATGACAACACCGCTGAATACTCCATCCAATCCACGCTGACAGCCGCAAGCTCTGTTGGTAGCAATGCAGACGGCGAGCCTTCCGAAGAATCCGCAGACCCCGAAAACGAGATGGAACCCCCCAACGTCGCTCCCCCCGTCATTGCGCCGCAAACGGATTTGAACGAGGAAGGCCCCGACAAGTTGAAAACCGTTTTGCTGGTAGCCATTTCCGCTGCATCGGTGGTGCTGCTGGTGATTATTCTATTGCTGGTGCTCACCCTCTGCGGTAAGAAGCAACCTGCGGAATCTACTACCACCACTACAGAGCCTCCCGTTACCGAATCTGCTCCCACCGATTACTCCGAATCCATCGTGCGCACTTATCTTTCACAGAACGATTTCAAGAACGCGCTGGGCTATGCTATGCAGGCAGGCTGCAAGCAAACGCTGATTGATGAGATCTACACCGCCGCCATCGACTATTACACCGCTGCAGGCGATCTGAATCAGGCGCTGGAATGGGTCAATCTCAAGGGCGATCAGGCGATGGCCGAGAGTATCTATCTTCTGCTCTTCACGCAGAAGCTCAGCGACGGCGACTATATGGGCGCTATGGCAATGGTAGAAAAGCTCCCTGCCGGACAGCAAGCCTCCGCAAAAGCACAGGCAGGCGAAGGATTCGTACAGAGTCTGCTTGCCGAAGGCAAGTACGAAGAAGCGATGGAGGCTGCCAATCAGTATCAGACCGCTACCACCGCTCAGAAGATTGCAGAAACCGCTATCGGCAATTACCTTGCCGCCAAGGAGTTTGACACCGCCATCGAAATGGCGCAGAAGATGGAGCTCCCCGCACAGGTAGTAACCGCTGCAGCCGCTGCCACCGATTATTATAAGAGCATCAACGACTACGACCGTGCCGCCGATTACGTAGTTCTCACCGGCAGCACCACCCGGATGCAGGAAATTCTGGGAGGAATGACCGACAGTCAGATCCGCCGTCATCTTCCCGCATTCTTCCCCTTGCTCTCTGCCCAGCAGATGCAGGCCGTACACTCCGCTCCTATGAGCACCAAGCCTCAGGCAATTGCCGCCATCGACGCGGAAGGAAACGTATTCTTAGGCGATGTGATGATCTACTCTCAGGAAGAAACCGGCATCCCCGCCATCTCGGTTTCCTGCTGTGATACCGCCGTAGTCATTCTCCTTTCGAACGGCACCGTTCAGATTGCCGAAGGCAGCAACTCCTCCTACTCTGCCGAGGATATCGCACTGTGGAGCGACGTAGTTGCTATTGCCGCCGGTAACTATCATCTGCTGGCCCTCACCAAGGACGGCAAGGTACTGGCAACCGGTAAGAATGACGACGGTCAGTGCAGTACCGAATCCATCACCGATGCGGTTGCTATCGCAGTAGGCGATAATCATAGCCTGATTCTGCTGTCCGATGGCAGCGTAAAGGCGCTGGGCAACAACGTCGCCGGCATTTGCAACACCGATAAGTGGAGCGATATCATCGCCATCGCTGCAGGTACGATGCACAGCATCGGTCTGAAGGCAGACGGCACTGTGGTTGCGCTGGGCAACTGTGACGTAGACGGCTGGAAGGACGTGACCGCCATCTTCTCCTATGCCACCACCGCCGTTGCGCTGAAATCCGACGGAACCCTCTTCTGCTCGATTTCCGGCAAGCCCTCCGAAACCGTATCTGCAGTCAGCAACGTTCTGTGGGTAGGCGTGGGCAAGCAGGCCGTGGTCATCCTCTATAAGGACGGCACGCTGGCCGTTCCCGGCAAATCCATCCCCGATGCAAGCCTCCTCGCCGGCATTCCCCTGAAGACCGACGTGTTCGGCATTGCAGAGTAAACGCACAAACAGCAACATCCCGACGGAGTTTCTCGTCGGGATGTTTTACCATTGTAAAAAGCCTGCTTTCGCAGGCTTTTTACGTTATTTCTTAATAATACAGAATATCGCCGTAAGTGGGGATGGGCCAGTATTCGCGTCCCACGATAGTCTCCAGCTCGTCGGCGGGAGCACGGACAGCGTCCATAGCAGGACGGATCACGTCACGGGTGTAATATGCCTTTTCCTCACCATCACCTGCGGACTTCAGACCCTCCAGCGCCTTCTCCAAATCCTTGGTAGCGGCGTAGAGATCGTCGGTGAGAGCGTTCACACGAGCGCCGATCTCGGCTGCGGCATTGCTGTCTGCAACGGACAGCTCGGTAGAATAGCCAAAACAAGCAGGCAGGATGTCACGGATCACCATCTCACACATAGTCTGTGCTTCGATCTTGATTTGGTTGACGTAGTTGTCGAACATCACCGCCTTGCGGCAACGAAGTTCATCGGGAGTGAGCACGGCGTGATCGGCAAAGAGCTTCACGTACTCGGGCTTATCGTATACCGAAATTGCCTCGGGGGTGGTGGCGTGATTGGGAAGTCCGCGGCGAGCCGCTTCCTCCTGCCACTCTTTGGAGTAGCCGTTACCGTTGAAGATGATGTGATCCTTCTCCCGCTTGAATACCTCGCGGATGAGCTTTTTGGCGGCGGTTTCGAAATTTTTCGCCTTTTCCAGACGGTCGGCGAACTTCTTCAGCGTCTCGGCCATAATGGTGTTCAGCACCATATTGGGCTCGGAGATGGACTGAGAAGCGCCCGACATGCGGAACTCGAACTTGTTGCCGGTGAAGGCGAAGGGAGAGGTGCGGTTTCGGTCGGTGGTGTCCTTCTTCAATTCGGGAATCGCCGCAACGCCCACGCTCATAGTGGTCTTTACAGGGGAAACGTACTTCTTGCCGTCGGCAATGGCGTTCACCACTGCGGTGAGCTCGTCGCCCAGATAGACCGACAGAATGGCGGGAGGCGCTTCCAGTGCGCCCAGACGGTGATCGTTGCCCGCAGTGGCGATGGAAACACGGAGCAGCTCGCTGTAATCGGACACCGACTGGATAGCGGCGGCAAGGAAGAGCAGGAACTGAGTGTTATGGTAGGGATCAGAGGTAGGATTCAGGAGATTCTCCCCCTGATCGGTTGCCATAGACCAGTTGTTGTGCTTGCCCGAGCCATTGATGCCCTTAAAAGGCTTCTCGTGGAAGAGGCAGGCGAAACCGTGCTTCTGAGCAGTGGTTTTCATCACGTCCAGCGCCAGACGGTTGGTATCGTTGGAAATATTGGTGGTATCGAAGATGGGTGCCAGCTCGTGCTGACAGGGAGCCGCCTCGTTGTGCTCGGTGGTGGCGTTGATGCCCAGTCTCCACAGCTCAATATTGCAGTCCTCCATAAATTCCTTTACCTGAGGCTTGATGGCGGCGAAATACTGATCGTCCAGCTCCTGTCCCTTGGAGGGCTTTGCTCCGAACAGAGTTCTGCCGGTGTACTGGAGGTCCTTCCGCTTCATATACAGATCGTAAGGGATGAGGAAATACTCCTGCTCAGGACCTGCGGTGGTGCGGACGTAGTGAACGTCGGTCTTGCCGCAAAGGTGGAGCAGACGAACCGCTTCCTTGGACAGTGCCTCGACAGAGCGCAGAAGGGGGATCTTCTTATCCATTGCCTCGCCGGTGTAGGAAACGAAGCAAGCGGGGATATACAGACATTTATTCTTCACGAAAGCGTAGGAGGTGGGATCCCATACGCTGTATCCACGGGCATTGCAGGTACCGCGGAGTCCGCCGGAGGGGAAGCTGGAGGCATCGGGCTCACTCTGCAGGAGATTCTTGCCGGTGAACGCCTCGATGGCAGACATTCCGCCCTTGGGGAGCAGGAAGGAGTCGTGCTTTTCGGCAGTAGATGCGGTGAGAGGCTGGAACCAATGGCTGAAGTGGGTGCAACCCATAGAGATTGCCCAATCCTTCATAGCGGCGGCGACGGTATTGATGTAGGCGGGATCCAGTGCCTCGGCGTGGTGGATGGTGCGCTTCATCGCAGCGTAAGCATCAGCGGGAAGACGCTCCTTCATCACCCGATCACTGAAAACGGAAGTGGCAAAAACTTCGGTAATCGTTCCCATAAATCGTTCTCCTAATTAAAAACACGCAGGTCGGACGGCCTTGCCATTCACGAATCTGCGGTAGTACATTCAGTAGCATTATATACCACAGAGAAAAATTTGTCAATAGTTTCTCAGAATTTTCGAGGGAGTTTTTCAACAAGGCTTCCTTCCATTTAATCCAATCAAACAAAATCCGCCTACGGCGGATTTTGCACCTTATCTTTCCCCGCCCGATGGGCGGGGAAAACTTCACGCAGGAACGCGTCAGCGTTCCTGTGCTTCATTAGGGACACAGGCCTTGGACTGTGTCCCTAACTTCACGCAGGAGTGCC
>JAFTMF010000052.1 GCA_017452565.1 Clostridia bacterium | reverse complement strand
TTGGTAAAAACAAAAAAGTGATTGCGGAATACATCCGAAACCAGCTGGAGGAAGATTATGCCGCAGATCAAGCGAGTATAAAAGAGTATACCGACCCGTTTACGGGTAACAAGAATCAATAGGCAAAAATAGACAGCCGCACGTGAGCGGCTGCCTGTGATTGTAATGCGGTGTCAAACTTTCTGCGCCCCTTTCAGGGGCTACGCCTGTATTTGCCCCTTCTAGGGGCTGGTCAAACCACCAGTTTACTGGTGGTTTTGATTTATGCTGCGTAGAGAGAATCGTCTCGCTTCTTCTGCACCCAAAATACAATCGTGGTGATGCGGCTCGCCTTGGGCAGCGCAGACAGAACGGTCTGTACGTAGGGTGTGGGATTGCAATCGTATTTGCTGGAGATGGTACCTCCGCCGGTGATATTACCGAACATCTCCCCCCATCCGCCGTAGTAGTTCAGATATTCCTGAAAATCGTTGTAGTGATTGTAGGTGTAGAACAAATACTTCTCGTTGGGATCGGTAATTTCGTTGCGGTTTCGGTCGTAACGGGAATAAACGATTCTCGATGCGCCGCGGACGATGGAATTACCATCGTTGTAAATGCGGGGGTAATAATCGGGATCGCAATCGTTTCCGGTAGTGCCGATGTCTATTTCGTAGTAGTAGAAATCGCCGCCGCAGCCGCTGATCCGAGGCAATGCGGGCTCGTAAGGATAGCGGGAGGTGTCGCCGCTAAAAGCTGTGTGATTCACACGGAGATATTCTCCCCAAATGCTGGCGTAGGGTTTGGCTTTTTTATTGGAATCGTAGTTGGCGGGCACGTCACCGAAGGCGTATACGTAAGCCGCAACCTCCTCCAAGGTGATATAGCCTCCCCCGCGGTAGACACGGAACACTTCGGCTCCGTAGGCATCCACTACCACGTAAGTGTTTTCATCTACGAAAATGGGCTGGGAGTTGCGGATCAACTGTCCATTCTTCTTGGGCTGATGAGACGAGATGATCGGTGCTTGATCGGGCACGGTGGTGGCACCCGAAAGCTGTCCGTTTTGGGAGCGCTTTAGCGCTTCCTCATAGCTGTCGGCAGGATCTGCACCGTTATAGAACTTGTCTCGTTCGGCAGAGATAGGCAGATTATCGGGATCGGGGACGATTCCGGGCGTAGTATCCGGCTCGGGATCGGTGCCGGGACCGGGGGTGACGCCGGGAGTGATGGGATCTGTGACCGCCGCATCCGCTACCTTCACCAGTACACGGGTGGACAGCGTTTCCAGCTTCACCGTGATGATCGCCTGTCCGGGCTTCATAGCGGTGATTCTGCCGATGGAGTCCACGAACACCGCATCGGAGGAAGAGGACCATTTTTGCCGATTGCTCACGCTATCGGGGGCATTGGTGACCAGCAAGAAAACGTCGCCTACGTCCATAGTGCCGCCGTCGTAATTGATAATCTGCAAAGTTTCGGGAAGGTTTTGGGGAGACTCTTTCTGACATCCGGTAAAGCTAAGCAGAATGCTCAGCATCAGCAGAATGGAAAGAATGGAATATCGGGAACGATTCATCGTTTTGCTCCTTTGAGTGTACTACCATTATTCTACTCCTCTTTTCCGTATTTGTCAATATCATTCGACAAAAATCGCCTACACCTTGCGGTGTAGGCGATTTGATTCAAAGGAAATGCGAATTAGTTGAAGCGTCTCTTGCGGGAGATCAGCGCGATTGCTGCGCCTGCCAGCAGAACTGCTGCAACTACTACGATCATAGCGTCGCCGGTAGGAGCGGGCTCAACGGTCTCGGGAGTCTTTACGGGGATGGTGGTACCCTTCTCAACGGTTTCGCCGCACTTGGTGCAAACCTTGTCGCCGGTGTAGCCTTCCTCAGTCTCGGTAGCTTCCTTAGCACCAACGATCTCAGTGTTAGCGTGCTCGCAAACTGCGGGAGTGTGCTCAACGATCCAGCCGTTCTTGATCTGAGCGGTGCCATTGAACTGGCCAACGATACCGTAAATCTTAACGGTGTCGCCTGCAACGGGCTTCACTTCCAGAGAGTCGTAACGAGTGGAACCGTCTGCGCTGTAGGTGCCGTAGATGGTGAGGATATTACCCTCAGCATCCTTAATCTTCATGTTACCGTACTGGGTATTGTAAACCTCGGTGATTTCACCAACAACGTAGTACTTGCCTGCGGTGTAGGTGTTGTGAGCCTTGGATGCGCCCAGTGCCAGTGCCTCTGCGATGGTGAGGGTAGAGTCGGCTGCGGGATCATTTACGATTACGGGAATCTTTTCGCCGGCAGCTACAACAGTACCGCAATCCTTACATACGGTGTCGCCGGTGTAGCCTTCCTCGGTCTCGGTTGCGTCCTTCGCACCAACAACCTCAGTGTTCTTGTGCTCACAAGCGGGCTCTTCGGTTTCTACTACTTCGAAGAATGCCAGCTGGAACAGAGGATCGGTTGCAGCGTTGCTGGAGGTGTAAGTGCTCCAGTTGTTCTTGGATGCATACCATTCGATGAAGTTACCGCGCTTAACGTTCTTGATATTGAACAGACCGTCGCCAAGTGCGATTACTTCCCACTTGTCGTTGGCTGCGCCAAGGCTCATGCTGGAAAAGCTATCCTGCATAGCGATCTTCTTGCCGCCCTGCTCGAAGCTGTAGGTACCGTCTTCGTTTGCAACAACGGTCCAGATTTCGGTGTCAGCAAAGCCGGTGAGCTTGCCGTCTGCCAAGGTTACGTTTACGCCCTTCTGATAGTAGCTACCAGCAGAAGCGGGCTGAGAAGACAGAGCCTTCTTGTTAGCGGGGTTGTAGATTACAACCTGCATACCGTTAGTCAGAGGAATGGAAGGAGCTTCTTCCTTAGCCACTACGGTAACAGTATCGGTGCCCTTCAAAACTGCATCTTCAGCTGCGCCGTAAACATCTTCCACAGTGGAAGCAACAGTGCCGTTTACAGTGGTGATGTAAACGTAGGTATTGGAGATATCGTAAGTATTGTTATCGCTGCGGATCAGACCGATCATTGCGCCTGCGTAATTTGCATCGCTGCTGGTAACGGTGCAGCTAACAACCTTGTTACCGGTGATAAGAAGAGTAGGAACACCGTCAACATCATCGGAAGCGTAGGAAGTGCGACCTGCCAGAGCGCCTGCCTTCTTGGTAGCGGTAACAGTGCAGTTTTCAATGGTGTTATTCAGCAGTCTGCCACGGTCAGCCATACCGGTCAGAGCGCCCACCTTTTCAGCGGAAGTAGAGGAAATGGAGCAATTCTTCAGGGTCAGATTCTGAATAGTACCCTTGATGTTGTTGCCGTTTGCAACGATGTTTGCAATGATACCAACATTATCGGTAGTGGTGTTATCGGAGTAGGTAATGCCGGAGATGGTCTTGCCATTGCCTTCCAAAGTACCGATCCAACGGGTCAGAGGAGTCCAGGTCTTACCGGTGAGGTCGATGTCAGCACCGATAGTCAAGGTCTTGCCTGCGGTAGCGTTTGCGTCCAATGCAGTCGCAGCATTTGCCTCTGCAACATACTGCAGCAGCTCATCCGCGTTGTTAACGGTTACGTTTTCACCAAAGATGGGAGTGGGCTCAGGAGTCTCGGAGCCGCCGGCAGAGGCGAA
>JAFTMF010000051.1 GCA_017452565.1 Clostridia bacterium | reverse complement strand
TCCATGATATTAAATTTTGCTGATGGTGTCCCAAATGCCGGTAATTCTGGCTTGAAACTGGCACCATAGCATATGTCATCTTCTGTGGGGAAGTACCCAAAAATGCTGGAAATGCTATATTTGATGGGAGTTCGAAGGGACAGGACGACACAAATCCAGTTCCGTTTTCAAGACCGCCTCGTTATGACCGCTTCGATAACCCTCCGTATTCAATTAGATGTGCGAAAACGTTAGAAAAAACGTTAGAAGTCCACCGTTTTCCCATTTGTAGTATCGCCGAAAATTGGCTTACCATCGGAGAAATCGAAACACGCTGTCTTGAAATCGCACAAATTTTCAAGACCGCCTCGTTATGACCGCTTCGATAACCCTCCGTATTCGTACTTGTTTATTGTACCATCTTTCCGCTCGGATGTCAAGAGCTTTTGCGAATTTATTTCCTTGTGCCGTTCATATAAAATTTATCTGATTTCACCACCAAGTTTACAAAATCAAGGCTAACCTTATTGATTTCTGAATGACTTTGTGTTATAATGTAAGAAGTGAAATTTTGCATTTTAACCAAAATGGAGGAATCTACATGAGCAATCTTGACAAAATGACCCAAACTTTTGACCGAATTGAGACTACCAATCTGGCCGTCGCCCTGATGGACGAGGTGGAAAAGGTAGTGGTAGGCAAGCGGAACGAGATCCGTTTGCTGGTCTGCGCACTGCTGGCAGGTACTCACGTGCTGATCGAGGACGTGCCCGGCGTGGGTAAAACCACTTTGGCGGCAGCTCTTGCCAAAGCAGCGGGACTTTCCTATAAGCGCGCTCAGTTCACCCCCGACGTTATGGCATCCGATATCACCGGTTTCAATATCTATAACCGTCAGACCGACAAATTCGAGTTCCGCGAGGGACTTGTTATGTGTAACCTGCTCCTTGGCGATGAGATCAACCGTGCTTCTCCTAAAACCCAGTCGGCTCTTCTGGAGGCGATGGAAGAGGGTAAGGTGACCGTGGACGGCACTACTTATAAGCTGCCCAGTCCCTTTATGGTCATCGCAACCCAGAACCCCCACGGCTTCGTGGGTACCTATCCCCTGCCCGAGGCACAGCTGGACCGCTTTGCTCTGAAGATTTCTATGGGCTATCCCTCTGAGGAGCAGGAAACCGACATTCTGATGGCTCGCCGCGGTGTGAACCCGCTGGATCGGGTGCAGGCGGTAACCGACGTGGAGGGCGTTACCAAAATGCGCCGTATGACCGCTGAGGCTACCGTAGATCCCGAAATCTGCCGTTACGTGGTCAATCTGGTGGCGGCTACCCGTAAGCATCCCGGTATCTCCCGCGGTGCATCCCCCCGTGCATCCATCGCCGTGATGCGTATGGCGCAGGCTTATGCCGTGATGCAGGGCAGAGAGTACGTGCTTCCCGAAGACGTGAAGGCAGTATTCGTTCGCTCGGTTGCCCACCGTCTGGTTCTGACTCAAGAGGCAAAATTGGCTCGAACCACTCCGGAGAGCATCCTTGCAGATATTTCTCTGAAAACTGCTATTCCCTATCGGGGCAGCCGTGACTGAGCGTGGGTAACTTTCTCTCTAAATGCGGCGTCTTTTTCAAGACGCTGATCCGAAAAATCAAAAACAGAGAGTTTGTTCAGCCCGCATTCTTCCCCCAGCGCAATTTCTGGCTGTATCTGCTGCTGATTCTGTTCGCACTGATCTTTACCCAGGCGCTGCTCTCACCCGTATCGGGAGTCATCTTCCTTTTCGTGCTGTTTTTGCCCATACTCTCTTTAATTTACCTGCTCATCGAGGTGCTTTGTGTCAAGCTGTACCTGAACATCTCTGCGCAGGAGGCGGAAAAGCATTCCCCCGTGGACTTTTCCCTCACCCTTTCCAATGAATCCCCCCTCCCCTTCCCCTTTGTGGAGGCGGTGATTACCGTTCCTTCTGACGATGCGGTGCGCTGTGTCAGTCAGAAAACCAAGCTCTCCCTGATTCCCTTTGGCAGCTACGTCATCGAGAAAACGCTGGCGTTTGTCTATCGCGGCGGCTATGAAATCGGTGTCAGTGAGCTTTGCTTCTACGATTTCTTCCGTCTTTTCCGCTATCGGGTGAAGATGGATCTCTTCCGTGAGCTCTTCGTGCTTCCCCGCAGACTCCGCCTGCCCGTGGAAAGCGGCGGCGAGAATCGGGAGGAGGAAACCGAGACAGTTGTTCTGCAAAAAGGTCAGGACAACACCGAGGTCAGCGATATCCGCACCTATCAGCCCGACGACAGCCTGCGCTCGGTGCACTGGAAGCTGTCCGGCAAGACGCAGGATCTGATGGTGCGTCAATACGCCCGCAATGCCGACAGACAGGTGTTCCTCTTTGTGGATACTGCCCTGCGGTATGATACTGAAAACTCCGACTATCTCCCCGATATCAACGAATACGCCGTGGACGGCGTGGTGGAGGGAGCGGTTGCGCTGGCGCTGAAGGCTCTCCGTCAAGGCGGTCAGACGGTGACGCTGGTTTGGTTCGACTCCCGCGGCATCGACGATCGCTGTGCCTTCCGTCTCGGTACCGAGGCGGATCTGGATGCCATCTACCGACTCTTCGGAACGGCACCTATCACCAAGACCCCTTACACCATTGCCGATCTGTCCAATCTGCTGGAGGACAACTTCGACGGATCTACCTTCGTCTTTGTGTCCGGAGGACTGAACGATCGCTTGGTTACCTCGCTGACGGCGTTGGAGCTTCCTAACGGCGCCAGACAGGAGGTTTACACCTTCGAACCCTACGAGCAGATTGCAGAATCTGCCCGTCCCGCCTATCTGGATGCGGTGGATGCCCATCGGGAAGAGCTTCTCCGATACGGTATTACCGTCCACGATCTCAGAGAAACGGTACTTTCCCGAGAGGAGGTGACCGTAGATGAAGAAGTCTGAAAACAAACGCGCTGCGGTAACGGGTGCGCCCGAGCCTGAGAAAAAGGTTCTGACCCCCGAACAGGAGGCTAAGGCGGAAAAGAAACGTCTGAAAAAGCTGCGGAAAGCCGAGAAAAAAGAGGCGAAACGCAAGAAAAAGGAAGCGAAAAAGAACAGCTTCGTCCTCTACGATCCCACCAAGATGCAGGGATTTACCCTGTCTCTGCCGCTGGGCTACTTCCTCCGCTTCTTCGCCATCGGATTCTCCCTCTTTGGCGTGCTGTGGCTCTTCTGTGATGCCTTTGCCCTGACCGGCGTCAAGGCTATTCCGTTGCTGATCTACTGTGTGGCGATGGTTTCCGCCTTCTCTATGATCTTCATCGGAAAATGGTACACCCTTGCCGGATTCGGTATATTGGGCGCTTGGGTGGGACTGTTCTTCTGGCAGGCGGGCAATCCGCTGACCTTCTACGTTTCGGGCGTGGAATCGGTCTTCGATGCGATGATGTATCGCCTCTCGGACGCCGGATTCATTGCCTCGGCCGGTATTTCCCTGCCCTACTTTGGCGGTCTGTCATCGGAAGCGTTCGGTCTGCGGGAGCCGCAACTGATGATTTACGGCGGTGTGTTTGCGCTCGCTACCGTATTTGCGCTGATATTTGCCGCATTCTCGGCCAAGCGTACCCGCTTGCTCCCTATGGTTCTGCTGGGCGGTGCGCTGTGCTCGGTTTGCTTTACCTACAATCTTTGCGAAACCAACTGGGGGATTGCCTGCGTGCTGGCCGGTCTTGCCTCCACTGCCGTGCTG
Source organism: Clostridia bacterium (assembly GCA_017452565.1). GTDB lineage: Bacteria > Bacillota > Clostridia > Oscillospirales > CAG-272 > CAKSQF01. The sequence continues at coordinate 2,107 of JAFTMF010000051.1, read as the reverse complement.
GCGGCGTATGACAAGATCTATAAGGAACATAAGCACTCTCGTAAATCCCGTGCGTATTCAGGTTATTCTGCCGCACTGGCAGGCATCCTCGCACTGGTGATTGCCGCAATGCCTGCGGCTACCATTACCGAACGATGGGGCGAGATTGAGTTCATCGCCAAGCCTATGAAGAAGGCGAGAACCTATATCACCACCATCCTCACCGGCGGTAATCCTGAGTTCAACAAGATGAACACCCTCAATGACCGTCACTCCAACAAGCTGGAGGATATCGAGTTCAAGGACGTGGTGCTCTTTGAGGTGCAGGTGCCTACCAAGCATACGGTATATCTCCGCTCTTGGATTGGCGACAGCTACGATTACGAAACCGACGAGTGGGTGGCGATGACCTCTACCCAGTATAGCCAGATGATGAAGGAGCTGACCTCGGAAGGCCGAGGCTTTATGGGCGATCAGGTGACCTTCGACCTGTACTCCCTGCTCTCTCCCACGCTGTCCGACGGTACCTTCCAAGAAAAGGGCTATGAGGTCAATCAGCGATTCGGCTATGCGGCGGCCTTTATTGATATCGAGTATATCAACAACTCCGGCCAGTTGTTTATGCTGCCCTCTGCTTATGCGGCGCCCTTCGGCATCCTTGCCCACGGCTCGCAGTCGGAGTTTTACGATGACAGCTGGTCGGTGAATTCCGACGGTATGATTGCATCGGGCTGGTTCAATCTTACCAAATCCTACTCTGCTGCTGCGGTGATGCCCTCCTACTACACGGCCAGTTACGGCTTGCAGGCGGAACGGGAGGCACGGTATTATCAGCTGCTCTGTCAGTTTGTCAATGATTTGCAGAGAAATTCGGTGAACAATACCGAAAAGGCACTGAATGACTTCCGTACTCTGTTGAATTCGGAGGGATTGACCGAATTCTCCACCGATGCGCTGGCAAGCTATTTGGCAATGAACCGCAACGATCGGGCACGCTGGTACAATCGCTACGTCAAGTTGGTACGTGAGTATAGCGACTATGCGAAGGAGTATTACAGCGATTATCCCGAGGAGAGCAAGGCGCTGATGGAGATTGTAAGTCAGCTGAAGCCGCAAATGGCTGTAGCCTCCACTACCCACGATAAGATTATGGTGGTGGTGGATTATCTGGCGGAGCATTATGCCTACACTTACACGCCCACTAAGCCGGAGAATCCCGACGGTAGTGCGCTGGATGCCTTCCTTTCGGAGACGAAAGACGGTTATTGCGTGCAGTTTGCGTCGGCGGCTACCCTGCTCTTGCGTGCGGCGGGCTTCCCTGCCCGTTACGTCCAGGGTTACGTCACCAGCGACCTCAACTCCGGCAAGGATGATGACGGCAATCTGATCTACACCTCCAACGTGATGGACCGTGATGCCCACGCTTGGGTGGAGGTTTATATCGACGGCCTTGGCTGGCGTACCTACGAAGCAACGTCTGTCTACTACGATAAACTGTATTACGTCAAGGAAGATGAAGAAGTGAAGCCTCCGGACATTCTCACTTCTATCACTACCCGTCCTCCTATTTCCACCGAAGTGACCACTACGGTTACCACTACCACAACCACTACGGAATCGACTACCGAAGATCCTGAGGCACCTACCATTGCCAAGGAGATCGATCCGATGCAGATTCTGCGAATCGCAATCGGATTCGTCGTAGTGCTGGCGATTGCGGTATTGTTATTGTGGCAATACAAGCGTGCACGAAAGGTTGTGGATGGCAGAATGTACTACATCGAACGATCGATGTACGGTAGCTTCGAAGAGAAGGCGGACTTTGATCAAGTTGCAGGCGTACTTTGCGACAGTATTTACGAGATTCACGCGATCCTCGGCAACCGTCCTTTGGTAGGTGAGCTGCCCAGTGAGTTTGCCGCTCGAATCGACCGTCCTCTTTACGATGGCAAACGGCGTTTGGTGCGGATGCGTGCGCGGCTAGCGATGCTGCCCTACAGTTTCTCTGACGTAGTGGTACTCATTCAGAAGCATGAATTCGGCAGTGCGCTGACCAGGAGCGAACTCGAAGTGCGGGGACCCTACTTGAAGGAGCTGTTGGATTCCGAATATCGCTACGTTCCCCGTT
>JAFTMF010000050.1 GCA_017452565.1 Clostridia bacterium | reverse complement strand
TATGATCCCCAAGGTGGACTGCTGTGTAGAGGCAATTCGCCGCGGCGTAAAGCGGGTCTTCATCATCGACGGACGAGTTCCCCACTCCATCCTCATTGAAGCCCTTACCGACGAGGGCATCGGAACGATGTTCCTGTAAGTCGGTTCAATATATAAATCCATTTTTGCGAGGCAACTATTATGAAGCATTTACTCAAACTGATGGATCTCTCCGAAAAGGAGATCCTTGAGCTGCTGAATATGGCAGATCAGCTGAAATACGAAAAACACAACGGCATCCAGCATCATTACCTCAAGGGCAAGACCCTGGGTATGATCTTCTCCAAGTCCTCCACCCGTACCCGTGTCTCTTTTGAGGTAGGTATGTATGATTTGGGCGGTCAGGCACTCTTCCTCTCCTCCGCACACACCCAGATCGGCAGAGGCGAGCCGGTTGAAGACACCGCTCGTGTGCTTTCCCGTTATCTGGACGGCATTATGATCCGCACCTTCGAGCAGGAGGAAGTGGAAAATCTGGCGAAATACGGCTCCATCCCGATCATCAACGGTCTCACCGACTACTGCCATCCCTGTCAGGTGCTGGCAGATTTGATGACCATCCGTGAGCACAAGGGCACCCTTGCCGGCAAGAAGCTGGTCTTCATCGGCGACGGCAACAATATGGCAAACTCCCTCATCGTGGGCGGTATCAAGACCGGTATGGAAGTGGCTGTAGCTTGTCCCAAGTCCCATCAGCCCGATGCGGAGATTATGAAGTGGGCTGCCGAGAACGGCAAGTTCACCTGCACCGATGACATTCTGGCAGCTTGCCGTGATGCTGACGTGCTCTACACCGACGTATGGGCATCTATGGGTCAGGAAGGCGAGGCCGCTGAACGGAAGAAGATCTTCGAGGGCTATCAGATCAACAGTGAGGTGATGGCTGTGGCTCACGAAGGCGCAATGGTGCTCCACTGTCTGCCCGCACACCGCGGCGAGGAGATCACCGCAGAGGTGATGGAAGCCCACGCCAACGAAATCTTCGACGAGGCGGAAAACCGTCTCCACGCACAGAAGGCAGTGCTGGTAAAACTGCTGGGCGGCGCTATGCCCTCTGCAGAGCTGGACTGATTCACAGCTAAGCTCCCCGATTCACAAAGTTAATTTTCTGCAGTGGGTGCATATGCATTGACTGCTGCGCCGCTGATTGCGGCAGGAGATAAATATATGAAAAAAGCATATTTGGTTCTCGCAAACGGAAAGGTATTTGAAGGATGGCGCTTCGGTGCAGAGGCTTCTGTCACCGGCGAGCTGGTGTTCACCACCGGCGTAGTGGGCTATCTGGAAAATCTCACCGATCCCAACTACTACGGTCAGATCGTACTCCAGACCTTCCCTCTGATCGGCAACTACGGTGTCATCGAGGAGGATATCCCCGATAAGGCACAGGTTGCAGGCTTTGTGGTAAGAGAGTGGTGCGATACCCCCTCCAACTTCCGCTGCCAATACGATCTGGACAAATATCTGAAGGATCAGGGCATCCCCGGCATTTACGGCATCGACACCCGTGAGGTCACCCGTACCATCCGTGAGAACGGCGTGATGGCGGCTATGATCTGCGACGAAGTGCCTGCCGATCTGTCTGCCCTTACCGCCTACGAGATCAAGGACGCTGCTGCGGCAGTGACTCCTGATGAGAGCGCTGTCCTTCCTGCGGCAGGCGAAGAGCTCTGCCGTGTGACGCTGCTCAACTTCGGCTCCTCTGCTCACATCGCCGATGCATTGATGGCAAAGGGCGCTACCGTTACCATCCTTCCCTACACTGCCTCTGCTGCCGACGTGCTTGCCACCGATCCCGACGGCATCGTACTGTCCGAGGGCCCCGGCAATCCCAACGAGCTTACAAACGCTATTGAAACCGTGAAGGCGCTGGTAGGAAAAGCTCCCATCTTCGGCGTGGGTATGGGTCATCAGATCCTGGCGCTGGCAATGGGCGGCAAGTGTGAGAAGCTCCACCATGGTCACCGTGGCGGCAATCAGCCCGTGAAGGATCTCACCGGCACCCGTACCTATATGACTACGCAGAACCACGGCTACACCGTTTTGGCTGATTCCGTGAATGCTACCGAGATCTACCGCAACGTCAACGACGGCAGCTGCGAGGGTCTGTGCTACTACCCTGCGACCCCTGCACAGTCGGTACAGTTTACCCCCGTTTACGGAAACGGTCCTCACGATACCTCCTTCCTGTACACCAATTATATTGAAACCGTGATCAAATCCAAGAAAGCAGGTGAGTGCTGATGCCCCGCGATAACGCCATTCAGAAAGTTCTTGTCATCGGCTCCGGTCCTATCGTCATCGGACAAGCTGCCGAATTCGACTATGCAGGCGCTCAGGCTTGCCGTGTACTGAAAAAAGCAGGCGTCAACGTAGTGCTGGTAAACTCCAACCCTGCTACCATTATGACCGATAAGGCGCTGGCAGATGAAATCTATCTGGAGCCCCTGAACGTTGACACCATCAAGCGAATCATTGAAAAAGAGCGTCCCGACTCCATTTTGGCAGGTCTGGGCGGTCAGACTGGTCTGACCATCGCTATGCAGCTGGCCAAGGACGGCTACCTGGAGAAGATGGGCGTGCGCCTCTTGGGCACCGACGCCGACTCCATCACCCGTGCCGAGGACCGTGAGCTCTTCAAGGAAGCGATGGAGGAGATCGGTCAGCCCCTGATTCCCTCGGATATTGCCGAGGATATGGACACCGCCATTGCCGTTGCCGAGCGCATCGGCTACCCCGTTATCATCCGTCCCGCATTTACTCTGGGCGGTGCAGGCGGCGGTGTTGCTTACAATGAAGAAGAACTGCGGGTTGTTGCCCGCACAGGTCTGGATCTGTCTCCCATCACCCAGATCCTGGTTGAAAAATATATCTACGGCTGGAAGGAAATCGAGTTTGAGGCAATGCGCGACGCCGCTGGCAACGCCATCGTCATCTGCTCTATGGAAAACTTCGACCCCGTAGGCATCCACACCGGCGACTCCATCGTAGTCGCTCCCGCATTTACCCTTTCCCCCCGGGAATTCGAGATGCTCCGTGCGGCTTCTCTGTCCATCGTAGATGCGCTGGGCATCGTGGGCGGCTGTAACTGTCAGTTCGCACTGAATCCCGAATCCTTCGAATATGCGGTCATCGAGGTCAACCCCCGTGTATCCCGTTCCTCCGCACTGGCATCCAAGGCGACCGGCTATCCCATCGCTAAGGTGACCACTCAGATCGCTCTGGGCTACACTCTGGACGAGATCAAGAACGAGGTGACCGGCACCACCTTCGCCTGCTTCGAGCCTACCGTTGACTACTGCGTAGTCAAGTTCCCCAAGTGGCCCTTCGATAAGTTCGGCGGCAAGTCCCGTAAGCTGGGCACCCAGATGAAGGCCACCGGCGTGGTGATGGCTATCGCTCCCTCCTTTGAGATGGCGATTATGAAGGCTGTCCGCGGTGCGGAAATCTCGCTGGACACTCTGAACAAGGCACCTATGAACGACACTCCCGTAGAGGAGCGTCTCCACAATCTGGACGACCTTCGCCTCTTCACTGTATTCGAGGCCATCAAGAAGGGCGTATCCCTTGACACTATTAACAAGATCACCCGCATCGACAAGTGGTTCCTTTCCAAGCTGAAGAAGCTGGCCGATTACGAAGCCAAGCTGGCGGCAGAAGGTCTCACCGAGGAGAATTACCTTATCGGTAAGAACTTCGGCTATCCCGACAAAGCCCTTGCCCGCCTTGCCTGCGTGAAGGAAGTACCTGCTTCTATGCACCGTGCCGCTTCCTACAAGATGGTTGACACCTGCGGCGCAGAGTTTGCCGCTGCGACTCCCTATTTCTACTCCTCCTATGACGAGGCTTGCGAGGCAAGAGAGATTCTTTCCACCTCCAAGAAGGAGCGCGTCATCGTACTGGGCTCCGGTCCTATCCGCATCGGTCAGGGTATCGAGTTCGACTACTCCTCCGTCCATTGCGTATGGACTCTGCAGGAGCTGGGCTACTAGGTTGCCATCATCAACAACAACCCCGAGACCGTTTCCACCGACTACGATACTGCAGACCGTCTGTATTTCGAGCCCCTCACTCCCGAGGACGTCATGAACGTCATCGAGATCGAGAAGCCCGTGGGCGTTGTAGTAGCATTCGGCGGTCAGACCGCCATCAAGCTGACCCAGTTCTTGGACGACAACGGCATCCGCATTCTCGGCACCTCCGCAGAGGGCATTGACACCGCCGAGGACCGTGAAAAGTTCGATGCTCTCTTGGAGCGCTTCGGCATCCGCCGTCCCAAGGGCCGCGCCGTTTTGAATCTCGCAGAGGCGCTGGACGCCGCAGAGACACTGGGCTATCCCGTCCTCCTCCGTCCCTCCTACGTGATCGGCGGTCAGAATATGATCATCGCTCACGTTCCTGCCGACGTGGAGAAATATATGAACGTCATCTTAGCGGGCGGTATTGACAACCCCGTTTTGGTGGACAAGTATATGATGGGCCCCGAGCTGGAGGTAGACGTGATCTCCGACGGCAAGGACGTCCTCATCCCCGGTATTATGCAGCACGTAGAACGTGCCGGCGTTCACTCGGGCGACTCCATTGCGGTTTATCCTCCCTACAACATCACCGATAAGATGAAGCAGGCGATCATCGACTGCTCCACCAACTTGGCGCTGGAGCTGGGCACCAAGGGTCTGGTGAACATCCAGTACCTGATCTACCACGGCGAGCTTTACGTCATCGAGGTAAACCCCCGCGCTTCCCGTACCATCCCCTATATCAGCAAGGTGACCGGCGTTCCTATGGTAGACATTGCCTCCCGTGTAATGATCGGCGAGTCTCTGGCCGATATGGGCTACGGAACCGGTCTGTACAAGACACCTCCCTACTTCACCGTCAAGGCCCCCGTCTTCTCCTTCGAGAAGCTGTCTGACGTGAACTCCTCTCTCGGTCCGGAAATGAAGTCCACCGGTGAGGTTTTGGGCATCGGCAAGACCCTGACCGAAGCGCTGTATAAAGGTCTGACTGCAGCAGGCTTCAAGCTGGCAGCACCCTTTGGCGGCAACGAGGTTGGCATCCTGCTGTCGGTAGTTGACTACGACCAGTACGAGGTCGTTACCCTTGCCAAGAAGCTGGACGATCTGGGAATGAAGCTTTATGCTACCCCCGATACGGCAGAGTCTATCTCCAGTCTGGGCATTGACGTGACCGTAGTAAACAGCATCGCTCCCGGCGGAGACGTATTCCAGCTGATGGAAGCAGGCAAGCTGAACTATATCGTTTACACCGGCGCACTCTACGACTCCACCATTGAGGAGTTCATCACTATGCAGCGCCGTGCGATCCAGCTGTCTATCTCCTGCCTGACCTCTCTGGATACCGCCAATGCGATGGCAGACATCATCTCCTCCCGTTACAATCTCTACAACACCGAGCTGGTAAACATCAACGATATGCGTGCCACTCGCCGCAAGCTGGTCTTCCACAAGATGAGCGCTACCGGCAACGACTATATCTATATCGACAACTTCGACGGCTCCATCACCTGCCCCGAGTCCTTGGCTGTCACCTACTGTGACCGTCACTACGGCATCGGCGGCGACGGTATCGTGCTGATCGAAAAATCCAGCGTAGCCACCGCTAAGATGCGCCTCTTCAACCAGGACGGCTCCGAGGGTAAGATGGGCTGTAACGCTCTGCGCTGCGTGGGCAAGTTCCTCTACGATAACGGCTACACCACCCACACCCACATCACCGTGGAAACCGCCAGCGGCGTGAAATGGATGAAGCTCTTCGTTTCCGACGGAAAGGTAACATCTGTAACCATCCGTATGGGCAAGGCATCCCTCCTGGCAGCCGATCTGCCCGTTGCCATTGATAAGGAGACGGTCATCGACCATCCCGTGGAAATTGGCGGCGAGAACTACAACATCACCTGCGTTTCCGTGGGCAACCCCCACTGCGTTGTCTTCGCTCCTCGCGTAGATGCCGTAGAGGTAGAGAAGGTTGGTCCTCTCTTCGAGCACTCTCCCCTCTTCCCCGAGCGTGTGAACACCGAATTCATCCGCGTAGTGAATCCCGTCACCATCAAGATGCGTGTTTGGGAGCGCGGTAACGGCGAAACCCTCGCCTGCGGTACCGGCGCTTGCGCCGCCGTAGTAGCCGCCGTAGAAAACGGCTTCTGCAAGAAGGGCGAGGACGTCACCGTCAAGGTCAAGGGCGGCGACCTCATCGTGAATTACACCGACGAAGGCATCACCCTCACCGGTAACGCCGACCTCGTCTACAAGGGCGAGCTGGAGTATTAAGGTACGCCAAGGGCTCTGCCGTAGGGGCTCCGCCCCTACAACCCCGCTCAAGGACCTTTTTTCAAAAAGGTCCTTGAGAATCCCCAAAAACTTTTATAAAAGGGTGGCAAGTACTTGCCACCCTACTTTTATCTCTTCCACTATACTTCGGCACAGCCGAATTGCCTCCTTAGACTCCTAACAATTCCCACCAACACAAAAAGCCGACGATCTCTCGTCGGCTTTCGGTTTACTTGTTAGGCTTCACAAAGGCTCAGCAGGCCTTGAAATTATACACAGGCTTCACAACCTGCTCCACTTCGACGGTGTCGCCAATCGCATCCAGGATCCGCTCCGGCGCTTTGTACGCCATCGGACACTCGTCCAGCGAGCCTTCGGTTGCCGTGGTGGTGTAAATCCCCTCCATCGCCGATTGATAGTCTGCCACAGTGTAGGCAAACTTGGCATCGGTGCGGCTGCATACCCGTCCCGCTCCGTGAGGGGCAGAGTGATTCCAATCGGAATTGCCCAGCCCTTTGCCGATGATGGCGCCATCCCGCATATTCAGCGGAATGATCACACGCTCATCAAGCCTTGCCGAGATCGCACCCTTGCGCAGAATCATACGCTCGGTATCAATATAGTTGTGCACACAGGCAAAGCGATCGCGGATGTGAAATCCCATCCCATCGCAGATAATCTCTGCCATGGTGCGGCGGTTGAGATCAGCATATTCCTGCACGATGGCAAGATCGTGGAGATATTTTTGAAATAACTCGCCCTCCAGCGCCGCTGTCTCGCGGCTGACCTTGATGCTCGCCTGCTCTCGGCGTGCGGATTTGAAGGCGTAGTCTTCTCTTCCCTTGCCACCGGCAGAACGGCGCGCTTTCTTGCATTGATAGCGGTAGGCTTGCTCTTTGTAGTAGGTAGCAACGTCGCTCCCCAGCTGTCGGGAGCCTGAGTGAATCACCAGCACCAGCCTGCCGTCCTCGGCTTTGTCCAGCTCAATGAAGTGATTGCCGCCGCCCAGCGTGCCGATGCTCCGAATCGCTCGCTCACGGTTGACCTCTGCGATGCAGTGGAGGCTGTCCAGCTTGGGAAAATCTGCCACGGGCAGATCGTGTACAGCCGCTCCTGCGGGGACTTTTTCGTGGATCAGCCGATCCAGCTTAGCGAGATCAGTTTCTGTTTCCTCTAAAAAGACGGTTTCCATTCCGCAGCCTAGATCCACACCCAAGAGAGCGGGAATCCCCCGTCCGTGAAGAGTCAGCGTAGTTCCTACCACCGTTCCCCGTCCCGAATGGGTGTCGGGCATAATGCGCACCTTGGAGTCGGCCAACGCCTCCAGCCTCAGCAGTGCGGCGATTTGTGTTTTGGTTTCTTTGTCAATTTTATCCGCGTAAATGATCGCGGAGTTGCGTTTTCCTTGCAGTTCGATCATTAGTTCTCCTATTATTCGATTTGGTAAAAATGGTGTTCGGGTATAAAATCGTTGCAGACATAATGATCAACTCCTTTGAATGTGTTTAGGTTAGTATAGCATAGGATGGCGAGTTTGTCAAGTCAAATCCATATACAAACCAAAAACCCGACCAAATCGGTCGGGTTGGAGCTGCTAATCAGATTCGAACTGATGACCTCATCCTTACCAAGGATGTGCTCTACCAACTGAGCCATAGCAGCATATTTTTGTGCGCTCTCTTGAACGCCTACTTATTATAACAGATGTATTTCCCTTTGTCAACCCCTTTTTCGAAATTTTTTGAAGTTTTTTTCAAAAAATTTTCCCTTCCCAAACACCGTCCGAAACGGTGCTTGAGAAGGGATTTTTACCACTTTACGCGTTGTGCTTTGCCTTGAAGGAAGAGCAATCGGTGCAGGCAACCTCGGTGGGGTTCTGCTCGTGAGTCACCACGCGAATGGCGTTCAGGGTGCAGTAATTCTGATTCTGACAATGATGCTCGCACTGCTTGACGGTGCATTCAATGCTGGTG
>JAFTMF010000049.1 GCA_017452565.1 Clostridia bacterium | reverse complement strand
GCGAAGAACTGCATTTGGAGCTGAGCCCCGACGGATCTGCCTACCAAGTGACCAGTGTTGGCAACTGCACCGACCGCACGGTGGTCATTCCTGCAACCTGTGAAGGGAAGCCGGTAACGGCGATCGGTGAGGCGGCCTTTTTCCGCTGTCAGACGGTGGAAGAGGTAGTGATCCCCGAGGGTATCACCGCCATTGAAACCTGCGCGTTCACCGAGTGCGCCAAGCTGGCTCGGGTAAAGCTCCCCGATAGCCTGACCGACATCGGAATCAGTGCATTTCTGGGATGCAAACAGCTTAGGGAGATCACCATCCCTAAAAACGTTCTCAGAATTGACAGAGAAGCCTTTTCCGAATGCGATAAGCTGGACTCCATCGTGTTTGCGGCCGCCGACCGCTGGTACAGTGCCGATCACGAGGGCTCCGGAAGCGGTGAGGTGCTGAACCTGTCCGATCCGGTTGCCAACGGAAAGATGGAATGGTATTCGTGGTACTATCGGGATGCCGAGGATTTGGAACAGGACGAAAACGGTTTGAAATATCGCCTGAATGCTGACAAAACCGCATACACCGTAGTGGGTATGGTAGTGGGCGAGCCCGCCGATGTGAAAATCCCCACTGCTTTTCAGGGGAAACCGGTCACCGCCATCGGAGAATACGCCTTTGCGGGATGCGGACAGACAACCGGCTTTGCTTTGCCGGACGGCATCACAGAAATCGGCAAATGCGCTTTCGTCGGATGCAATGCAATCAAAGACTTTGTTATTCCCGATGGGATGACCGAAATCCCTGAAAATATGCTGGGAATGTGTGAAAATCTGCAGAAGGTTACCATCCCCGACACGGTAACGGTGATTGGCAGCTTCGCTTTCGTCTACTGCGGAGCGCTCACCGATGTCACCCTTCCTGCCGGCGTGACCGTGATCGGCGAATACGCCTTCCGGGAGTGTACCGCTCTGAAGGATCTGACCATTCCCGCCTCTGTGGAGCGGATCGGCAAAAACGCTTTTATCAGCTGTGACGGTCTGGAACGCTTGGCCTTCGAGAATCGGGAGGGCTGGACCTCCATCCATCCCGATACTGCCGAGCACACTGTGCTGGTGATCTCGGAGGATCCTGCGGAGAACATTGAATTGTTGAAAAACGGGTATCCCTGTGTACGCCGTTGAAGCGGTTCTCCTTTCGGAATCAAAGTATCTCCCCTGACTTAGTCGGGGGAGATTTTTGCTGTGCTGATCTGTTGAAACCTGCGTGAGAGCGGATCAAGAGTGTAGATTCGACCACGCTTGACAAATGATGGAAACAATGGTACAATAAAAATAGAAAAATTTATTTTGGGATGAGCAAATCGGCGTTGGAATTCGTTTAATAGAATAAATGCTACAAATTTGTTGTATGATTGGAGGCAACTGTAATGCGTACGAAGCTGTATCGCGTCATTTGGTCGGTTCTTTTGAGTCTATTGATCTTTTCCTGTTTGGGAATCTCAGTGAGTGCGGCCTCTCCGTTTCTCACCGATTACCCCGATGTACAGCGGGAGGAATACCGCCGTCTCATCGATGAAGCCTTTGCGCAAGATCAGTACAAGGTGACGCCCTCGTTATTTCAGTTCTGCGAGGATTATCGGATCGACTTTGATACCGTCATCGTGGAATACGAGCTGGAAGATTCTCGATTGGACGGTTGGGTCAACGAAGGGGAGGGCGAACTGATCCCCATTGAGTATGGGGTTGACCATCCCATCTTTTATCTGCCCGTTTACGGCAAATTTGATGGAACGGAGCGTATTTTCGGCCACGTTGTGTTCAGATATTATTCTGTTGAGGAACGATATGTTGCAGGAGCCTACTGTATGACAACCGACGAGCAGGGGGAACTGTATGTCTTCGCTACGGGAGATCGTCAGCACTTTATAGAAAAACTCCTGACCGCACCGGGCATTGCTGCAATGGCGACAGAGACAGGGATCGGCACGGTAGAGGAGACAGTCCTGATTCGCTATGATAGGGCGGGGACGGATGTGACCGATAAGGTTCTTCTCCTTCGAACTGAAGCGGGTGTCTACGTGTGGGATCTGTCCGGTTCTGCGCATAGTACCGAGGGCAAAGAAGTATATCCGCTTTCGGAATACAATACCTACCGCGAGGCACATCTGGATGAGCAGACTCGGTCGTGGATATCGGATCTCGTGGGTGCGTTGGCAATCGGGTTTGTCAAAGTAGCGGCGGTATTTTTCATTTTGATGGCGGTATCGGTGATCCTGTTTGTGGTGATGGTGATCCTGATCGTGAGAAAACTGCGTGCAAAAAAGCGCGGTGCCAATAACAGCGCTGCACAATAAAATGCTCCGCCTCCCCCGACTTTGCCGGGGGAGGCGGTTGTCTGTGCGTTTCTCCTCATTTTTCCAAAAAACAGTAACTTTTTTTGGAAAAACACTTGATATTTCCCGTAAAATGTGGTAATATTATGGGTGGATTCAAAACAATTATTTCATGAGGTGAATAATATGTCTATGTATAACAAGAAGACCATCGAAGATATCGACGTTGCCGGCAAAAAAGTGCTGGTTCGTTGCGATTTCAACGTTCCTATGAAGGACGGCAAGATCACCGATGCGAAGCGTATCGTTGGTGCCGTTCCTACCATCAAGTATCTGGCCGATAACGGTGCAGCTGTAATCCTCTGCTCCCATATGGGCCGCCCCCACAACATCTTCAACGAGACTGTAAAGCTCGACAAGAAGGAAAAGAAGAAGATCGAAGCACTCCCCGTAGAGGAACAGGCTGCTGCTACCGCTGCTGCTCTGGAAAAGGCTAAGGGCGACGTGAAGAAGTTCTCTCTGGCTCCCGCTGCCGAAAAGCTCTCCGAGCTGCTGGGCAAGGAAGTTCAGATGGCTACCGACGTAATCGGTCCCGACGCGAAGGCGAAGGCTGCCGCTCTGAAGTCCGGTGAAGTTCTGATCATCGAGAACGTTCGTTTCCACGCTGAGGAAGAGAAGAACGATCCCGCATTCGCAAAAGAGCTGGCTTCTATGGCTGACATCTACGTGAACGATGCATTCGGTACCGCTCACCGTGCACACTCTTCCACCGCAGGCGTTGCTGATTACCTGCCCGCAGTTTGCGGCTACCTGATCCAGAAGGAAATCTCCGTTATGGGCGGCGCACTGTCCGATCCCAAGCGTCCTTTCGTTGCAATTCTGGGCGGCGCTAAGGTTTCCGACAAGATCGCTGTAATCGACAACCTGATCGAGAAGGTTGACACCCTGATCATCGGCGGCGGTATGGCTTACACCTTCGCTGTTGCAAATGGCTACACCGTTGGTCAGTCCCTGCTGGACGAGTCCAAGGTTGCATACTGCAAGGAAATGATGGACAAGGCTGCAGCTAAGGGCGTAAACCTGCTGCTTCCCGTTGACTGCGTAGTTGGTAACTTCCCTAACCCCATCGACGGTCCTGTTGACGTAAAGACTGTTTCTATAGATGCCATCCCCGACGATCTGGAGGGTATGGATATCGGCGAAGAGACCTGCAAGATCTTCGCTGACGCTGTGAAGAGCGCAAAGACCGTTGTTTGGAACGGTCCTATGGGCGTATTTGAGAACCCCACTCTGGCAAAGGGTACCATCGCAGTTGCACAGGCACTGGCTGATTCCGATGCCATCACCATCGTAGGCGGCGGCGACTCCGCAGCAGCTTGCGAGCAGCTGGGCTTTGCTGACGAGATCACCCACATCTCCACCGGTGGCGGCGCATCTCTGGAATTCCTGGAAGGCAAGGATCTGCCCGGCATCTCCTGCCTCAACGAAAAGAACTAATCGGAGGGGTAGACAATGAGCAAGAGAAGAATGGTAATTGCAGGCAACTGGAAGATGAACATGACTCCCTCTCAGGCAAAGAACTTCGCTTCTGAGCTGTACGAGGCAGTCAAGGGCAAGCGCGGCTGCGACATCGTAGTTTGCGTTCCCGCTATTGACATTCCCGCAGTTGTAAAGGTCTGTGCAGGCACCGCCATCAAGGTGGGCGCACAGAACGTACATTTCAAGAACTCCGGCGCATACACCGGTGAGATCTCTCCCGAGATGCTCATCGATGCAGGCGTTAAGTACGTGGTAATCGGTCACTCCGAGCGCCGTCAGTACTTCGGTGAAACCGATGAAACCGTTAATCTGCGCACCAAGGCAGCAGTTGCTGCAGGTCTGACCGCCATCGTTTGCGTTGGCGAGACCCTCACCGAGCGTGAGCAGGGCATCACCGCAGAAGTAGTTGCCAAGCAGGTAAAGCTGGCACTCTCCGGCATCTCCGCCGATCAGATGAAGAAGGTTATCATCGCATACGAGCCCGTATGGGCGATCGGTACCGGCAAGACCGCTACCGCTGAGCAGGCTGACGAGGTTTGCGGTCTGATCCGTAGCGTTGTTGCTTCCCTCTACGGCAAGGTTGTATCCCGCTCTACCGTTATCCAGTACGGCGGTTCTATGAACGCAGGTAACGCAGCTGAACTGCTGGCGATGGAAAACATCGACGGCGGCCTCATCGGCGGCGCATCCCTCAAGACCGACGCGTTCACCGCGATCGTTACCGCAGCACAGTAAAGTAAAAAATCGCAGTCTGTGCGATCCCTTCGGGTCGCCCGAAGGGCAACATATGTATGATTTTAATTTGATTTTAAGGAGAACAT
>JAFTMF010000048.1 GCA_017452565.1 Clostridia bacterium | reverse complement strand
TTTTATGGAAAGGAAACCGTACTATGAAAGGCAAAGAGAAATGTAAAATCCTGAAAGAAATCCGCGCCCAGATTGCCGCCGCCAATGAGATCGCGTGGGTGACCGAGGAGTGTCCCCATAAGGGCGAGTGCCGCGGCACCTGCCCCAAGTGCGAAGCCGAAGTGCGGAAGCTGGAGCGTGAGCTGGAACGTCGCCGTGCGCTGGGCAAAACCGTCGCCGTGGTGGGACTGTCAGCAGGGCTGATTGCCACTACCACCGCCTGCGATGCGCTGAACGATTTCGGCAATACCTATCATGCACCGGACGGCGATATGATCGTTCCTCAGTCCTCTCTGTCCTCCACCTACGTGCTGGATGGCGATATTGTACAGCCGCAGGGAGATCTTGTGGTGGACGGCGGTATGGCGCCCGTGATTTATCCAAGCGATTTCCGGCAATACGAACTAACGCCGCTCTATATGGCCGGCAAGAGCATTGTGCTCTATGAGGTGGAGGAGACAAACGAAACGGGAGAGGAGCGCTACGAGATTCCTGCCGGAGATCTTTTCACCCTCCTTGGCGACAACGGAACCGAGTCTGCGAAAGCCGATCTCTTCTTGATTATGTATAAAGGAAAGCTCTATGCTATAGATGAATTCGATATGGCAAACGCCACCGAATGCATCACTGACGACGACTAATGATCCGATTTCGGAAAGGAGCTCATTATGAAAGGCAAAGAGAAATGTAAAATTCTAAAAGAAATCCGCGCCCAGATTGCTGCCGCTAACGAAATTGCGTGGGTTACCGAGGAGTGCCCTCATAAGGGCGAGTGCAGAGGCACCTGTCCCAAATGCGAAGCCGAGGTGCGGAAGCTGGAGCGAGAACTGGAGCGTCGCCGTGCGCTGGGCAAAACCGTCGCCGTGGTGGGACTGTCGGCAGGACTGATTGCCACTACTACCGCCTGCGATGCGCTGAACGATTTCGGTCAGGAGCAAGTAGCCGGCGATATGCCTGCGGTGAGTACCACCACCTCTGCTACCACTACGCTGGCGCTCACCGGAGACGTGGACATTGGCGGTGTGCCCCTGCCTCCCGTGACTACCGATGATGTTCCCGAGCTGGGCGGAGAGCCTCTGCCGGTGTATTATCTCACCGATTTTACGCTCTATGACACAGAGCGGCTGTACCGAATTCTGCGATCCTTCAATCTTTACGACGTAGTAGAGGGCGAGGAAGGGCCGTCGGGTGTGTGGGGATCTGCCAAGGAAGGGGAGATCTTCGTACTACTGGGCGATAACGCCACCGATCAGCACGAGGCGTATATCTATCTCGTGCGCTACAATGACGATCTGTTTGCAATGGACGCCTACGATCTGGAGCATTTTGCCGACGAAATCCTTTCTGCCGAGGAAGGAGCGAAGGAATAAAATCGTTTTTTCTCCATCGTCTGCGACCGGGAGAATTGCTGATTGATGATTATAACTGTTTTAACGAAGGAGCCCCTATGACCGGCAAAGAAAAATGTAAGGCTTTGAAAAAGCTACGCGCCCAAATCGCAGATGCGAATGAAATTCAATGGGTTACCGAAGAGTGCCCCTACGAGGGCGAATGCCCCGGCACTTGTCCCCGTTGCGAAGAAGAGGTGCGGATGCTGGAAGAAGCGCTGGAGTGCCGCCGCAAAGAAGGAAAGTCGGTGGTTAAGTCCGGCTTTTCGGTAGATAAGAAATTCGGCTCCGAAGAAAAATCTGATGCGAAGGTGGAGACTGTATCCAATTCTACCGAAACGGATGGATCAGAAGATGCTCAGATTGCACCGTTTGCGCCAGGTTCTCCGCTAATGGGGGTACCGGCATGGAATATGCCTCCTCATATATCCGAAAACAAGCCAAAGGTCTTTCTTTTGGAGAAACAGCAGAACGAGGACGCCTGTGAATCGACGTCCCGTGAAGAAAAGCCCCGCCGCGGATGGCTTAGTCGGTGGTTCGGGAGCGGAAAAAGAAATCGGAAGGGAAAGAAAAAATGAAGCTGCTTTTTCCCTCTATCGGCTACGATCGCCTCAGAATGGAGACAGACGGCGAGGGAGTGACCACGCTGGTCTGCGCACAGGGCTGTCCGCTCAGGTGTAAATACTGTATTAACCCCGAAAGCTCCTGCAATCGGGGAAAGCCCCGTCATCTCTTCACCCCCGAGAGCCTGTACAATCTGGTGAAGATCGACTCGCTCTACTTCCTTGCTACCGGCGGGGGAATTATGTTCGGCGGCGGCGAACCGCTCCTCTACGTGGATTTTATGGAAGCATTTTCCAAACTTGCTCCCGATTTTAAGATCTACTGCGAAACCTCGCTGTGGGTAAATCCCCGACAGATCCGAAAGGCGGCGGAGTTTGTGGATCACTTTATGGTGGATATCAAGGACACCGATCCCGAAATCTACCGCGCCTACACGGGGAAGGAGTTTCAGAGAGCAGGGGAGAACCTGCGGCTGCTCCTCTCTTTGGTGGGAGCTGACAAAATCACAGTCCGCCTGCCGAGGATTCCCGATTTTAACGCAGACGATCACCGAGACAAAAGCGAAGCCCTCCTCCGTGAGTGGGGGATCACCCGCTTCGATCGGTTTGACTATATAATAAAGGAGAAAAATCAATGAAAAAACTGCTTGCGCTGCTGTTGTCCGGGCTGCTTCTGGCTACAATGGCAGGCTGCGGCGACAGCTATATCGTCCTCTCCGGAACGGGAAAGGGATCGCTCACTACCCCTGACCGCTTGCCTCTTCCGTCCACTACTCCTGATATAACCACTACTTTTGATATAGAACCTCTCCCGCCTGTGACGGTGCCGCCGGTGACGATGCCTGAGGTGGACGGGATCAAGGAGATTTCGATCATTACCAAATACGCATACAGGGAGGGAACGGCAACCCTGACTGCCAGCCCGCTGGGGGGTGCCGGCGGTGCGTATCCTTCCTACAATCTCCCCGATGTTTTGCCCGATGGAGT
>JAFTMF010000047.1 GCA_017452565.1 Clostridia bacterium | reverse complement strand
GCATTTCTTTTTCAATATCAGTTGGAATTTTTCTGTCAAAACCAATATCAAATTCGGGAAGGATATCTTTTGCAACTTCTAATTCTATAGTTTGCGCTTTTTGCCAAACACTATTTTCATTCATAGATATTCCTCCTTTGCTGATTATAATTGAGCTTTATCAAAATCTTATCGCCAGTTTCGCCTTTGTATTACCAAGGCATAGGGCAAAGCCCATACCCCTAAGATTACACGAGCAAATCATAGGCTCCCTCCGGGAGTGAGCTCCCGACGGAGTCGGGTGAGGGAGAGCGCGTTACAATGAAGTTAGCACAATCCTAAAGTCACGCAGGCTCCTTCCCTCTCGGAGGGAGGCTTTTCGTTAGCCTCATTATAACACAAATCGGCAGAGGAAACAATTCCTCTGCCGAAATTCGTAATCATCCTTACGAGAAGGAGCCTAAAGGCTCTCTCGGTTGAGGATCTTAGTAAGAGTATACGCACTCCAGACCGAAGAGGAACTCACGGCCGCCCCAGCAGTCCTTGAGCTTCGCAACAACGGTGTTTTCGCCTTCCTTCAGGATGGTGCGAATGTCCACGCCGTCCATAAAGTCAACGGGTTCCTGAGACTCGTTCCAGTCGCCTTCGCCGCCGTTAGCGTCTTCGAAGAACACCAGCTCGCCGTTGATGTAGAGGTAGAATGCGTTGTCATAGAATACGTTCATGTAGATGTCGTTGATCTCAGCCTTGCCAACCCATTCCATCTGCTCAGCAGTCAGATTGAAGGTAGCGTAGCAGATCAGACCGTGGGCATCGCCGCCCCAACCGATGGGAGAGTTGCCTTCGCCAACGGGGTCATAGCGGTCGCCCATAGGAGCGGTGTGAGTGGGCCATTCAGCCATCTCAGCCAGAACTGCAGGATCCTTGTACCATTCTTCGCCCTTTTCAGCCAGCCACTTAGCCATCTCGTCGGTCTCGGGATCGAACTGAGGATCAGCATCGCGGTTGAAGGGGCAAACGAAGGTCTTGTAGTGCCATTCGTACTGAGACTCCAGCAGGATCCAGTCCTCGGGCATATCATCGGGTCTGTCAATCTGCTCGAAAGTAGTCTTAGAGGTGGTGGACTTAGCGGTGGTGGTGGATGCAGCAGGAGTAGTGGTGGTTGCATCGGGTGTATCGGTAGTACAAGCAACAACGCTTACCATCATCAGACCTGCCAGAAGGAGAGAGAGAATCTTCTTCATAATGGTGTTTCCTTTCTTTATTTCGGTGCTAAATTGATTTTGGTTACGAACACCGATATTTACTATTACTATACTACATTTTTCCGTTTTTGTCAATAGCTATACTGTGTTTTTTTCAATCATCCGTAATTTCTACATCCAATCGCACCTTTTTCATATGCCAATCTGCATTATTTTGCCATCGTCGGCATAGAGTGAACTACAATCGATGCATCAATGAATCCAGTTCACGATCAGATCAAACTCAAACAAAGGAGACATTTATGAACCCTTCCTCCGTTTACGACGAAATCGCCGCCCGTACAGGCGGAAACATTTACATCGGCGTGGTGGGGCCCGTCCGTACCGGCAAATCCACCTTTATCAAGCGTTTTTTGGAAACCATCGTCCTGCCCAATATCCCCGAATCCTACGATAGAGAGCGGGCAAGAGACGAAATGCCTCAATCGGCGGCAGGCAAAACGGTAATGACCACCGAGCCCAAGTTCATCCCCGACAGCGGAGTGGAAATCAATATGGCCAAACTGAAGCTGTCGGTGAAGCTGGTGGACTGCGTGGGCTATATCGTCCCCGAAGCGCTGGGGCAGACCGAAAACGGCAAGCCGAGAATGGTGATGACCCCTTGGAGTCCCTCTCCCCTTCCCTTCGGCGAAGCGGCAGAGATCGGCACCCGTAAGGTCATCACCGATCACTCCACCATCGGCGTGCTGGTGACCACAGACGGCAGTATCACCGAGCTTCCCCGTCAGGGCTACGAGGAGGCGGAGCGGCGGGTAGCCGCCGAGCTGACGGCGCTGGGCAAACCCTTCGTCATCGTGCTCAACTCCGCCCACCCCGAAGATCCCGCCTCCGAAGCGCTGGCACTGGAATTGGAGGCACGCTATAACGCGCCCGTGGCGCTGGTCAGCTGTCAAACGCTGGACGCCGACGATATTTTGCACATCTTGGAGCTGGTGCTCCACCAATTCCCGCTTCGGGAGGTAGGCGTCACCCTCCCCGATTGGGTGGCCGTGTTGGAGAACGATCATCCGGTGCGCAAAAGCATCCAAGGGGCACTGCTGGCCGCCGCCGCTAAGATTCACAAGGTCGGGCAGGCAGAAGCAGGCTTTGCCCTGCTGGAAAACGAGGACTATATCCACCGAGCGGAGCTGCGCGGTCTGGATTTGGGCATCGGCCGCGCCACGCTGGAGCTGACCCCTCCCGATTCGCTGTACTATCAGGTGCTCTCAGGCTGGACGGGACTTTCCATCGGCAGTCAACGAGAGCTGATTGCCACCTTCCGGGATCTTGCCGGTATCAAGCGCCGCTACGATAAGATTGCAGGTGCTCTCTCCCAAGCGGAAGCCACGGGCTACGGCATCGTAGAGCCCGAAATCGCCGATCTGCGGCTGGAGGAGCCCAAAATCGTCCACCACTCGGGCGGCTACGGAGTAAAGCTGAAGGCCAGCGCTCCCTCCATCCATCTGATCCGCACCACAGTAGAAACCGAAATCTCCCCCGTCGTCGGCACCCAACAGCAAAGCGAGGATCTGATCCGCTATCTCCTCACCGAGTTCGAGGAGAATCCCACCCAAATCTGGTCCACCAACCTCTTCGGCAAAACCCTCTACGATCTGGTAAACGAGGGGCTCCATCAAAAGATCGCCGCCATGCCCGAGGATGCCCGCCTAAAACTGGCCGACACCCTCTCCCGCATCATCAACGAAGGCAGCACGGGTTTAATTTGCATCCTACTGTAACCTCTCTTTACAATAAAAAGAAAATTCGCCTTTGGCGAATTTTCCACCATAATATTGCTTTCCCGCTACCGCGGGAAAGCAATACTTCATGCAAATACTTTGGAGCGACGCTCCAAAGTATTTGCGCTTCATTCTTCATGTATTCGCCAACGGCGAATACACTTCATTTTCATCTCCGAAAGGACACACCAATGAACTGCTGCTACTCCTCTCTCCGCGACAAGGAGGTCATCTGCGTCCAAGACGGCCGCCGCCTGGGATTTGTCTGCGATCTGGAGCTGGATCCGATCACCGGCAAGATCTGCGCCCTCATCGTCCCCGGCACGGTCTCGCTGTTTTCCGTCGCCCGACGAGGTCGGTGCTGTATCCCGTGGGAGCACATCGTCCGCATCGGCGACGATATCATCCTCGTCAGCGGTGCGTTTCCATTGAAACCGCCCAGCAAAAAGTAAAAGAGATCCCCGACAGAATCTGTCGGGGATCGCTTCTGTTTAGGCTTATTCCATTCCCTTCAGCGCATCCATAATGGCGTCGGCACAAGCCTCGTAGCCGATGGCGGAGGAATTGAGGCAGAGATCGTACTCGCTCATCTTGCCCCACTGCTTGTCGGTGTGGAAGTTGTAGTGCTCCTTGCGCTGGCGGTCTTTTTTGGTGATGTAGGACACCGCATCCTTTTCGGATACGCCGTCGGCTTCCATAGCACGCTTCACACGCTTCTGCATAGAGGTAGCGTAAATGAAAACGTTCAGGAACTTGCAACGATCCCGCAAAACGTAGTCGGCACAGCGGCCGATGAGGATGCAAGGACCTGCCTCTGCCAGTCTGCGGATGGTCTCGGACTGGGCTTGGAAGATGGTGTAAGGCAGCATATGCTGTCCTGCTGGTGCGCCGTTGGTGGCGATGGAGTACAGCAGACTGCCCATCTTCTTTTCGTCGTAATCTTTCAGAACGCCGTGGGATAGTCCGTATTCCTCGGCGGCCATTTGTAACAATCTGCCGTCGTAGAAGGGGATGGATAGCCGCTCGGACAGGATGCGGGCAATCTCTCTGCCACCGCTGGCATATTGACGGTTGATAACGATGCAAATCTTTTCCATATATATTCTGCCTTTCCTAAAGGATTCTCTCTAATCATATTATACATAAATTCGTTTTCTTTGTCAATGTCATTTGTACACAATTCTCATTTTCTTTACATTTTCTCCTCTGCGGGAAAAGTTAATACTAAATAATACCCCAACCGTATTGACAAATGCAATTGACCTGTTCTATAATAGGCTATACCGAACACTTGTTCGGGTATAGCCTTTATAGAACAGGCCGGGCCTTTAGCGGACAGAGGGCTTGGTGGGTTCTGATTGATTGTTTTCCCACGAGCGCGAAAAAAGAAATTTATTTAATTAAAAAAAAAGAAAGAGAGAGATCCGTATGAAATATCAAAAGATTCCGGTAGAAGTAGAAGCAAAATTTTTGGCTGACGGCGTTATGACTCCCAAAAGCGTGTTTGCAGGCAGTCAGAAGTTTCCCATCGAACGGGTGATGTATCGGGGGAAGCATCATCCGATGGAAGTGTCTTGTCTGGCGCCTATCAAATTTGTCATCATCGTCAGCGGACAGATGAAGCAGCTGTACTTTGAGCCCTCCACGATGGAGTGGTTCACCATAAAGGAGATTCCCGACTAAGCGTGACCACACACCAAACAGCCCGACGGGTTTGTCGGGCTGTTTCGTTTTTATTGTTTCTTCATCTGGCGCAGGAAGAGCAGTACGGCCAGTGCCAGCAAACCGACAGCGTAGCCAAGCACCCACCACAGATGAGGGAGGACGTCGGCAAACCGTCCTGCCAGCATTGCCCGCTCCATCTCCACTGCGTGCACGAAGGGGAGCGCGTTGGCAATCTTCTGAAACGCACCGCCTACCAGCTTCAGATCGAACCAAACCCCGGAGAGCCACGCAGAAAGGTTAGTCAGCAGTG
>JAFTMF010000007.1 GCA_017452565.1 Clostridia bacterium | reverse complement strand
CTTGATGGCCGATGCCACTACGCCGGGGCCGGAGACGCCTACGTTGATCACCGTCTCGGGCTCTCCCATTCCGCAGAATGCGCCTGCCATAAAGGGATTGTCCTCGGGAGCGTTGGCAAAGACCACGAACTTGGCACAGCCGATGGAGTCCTGCTCCTTGGTACGCAGGGCAAGCTCCTTGATAATGTCACCGCAACGGATGATGGCATCCATATTGATGCCCGCTTTGGTGGAGGCGACGTTCACCGAGGAGCAGAGACGATTCGTCTCGGTCAGCGCTTCGGGGATGGAATCCAGCAGAGCGGATGCACCCTTCGTCATTCCCTTCTGCACCAGCGCGCCGTAGCCGCCGATGAAGTTGACGCCCAGATTCTCTGCCGCACGGTCGAGGGTTTTGGCGATTTTCACGTAGCCGTCGGGGGTGGAGTTGCCGCCGATCAGGGAGATGGGGGTGAGCGAAATTCGCTTGTGAATAATCGGGATGCCGTACATCTTCTCCAGCTCTTCGCCGGTTCTGACCAGATTCTCCGCAGTGCGGGTAATCTTATCGTAGAGCTTGTCGCAGAGCCGCGCGTTATCGTCGCTGACGCAATCGAAGAGGGAGATGCCCATGGTAATGGTGCGGATGTCCAGATTCTCGTTGCGAATCATATTGATAGTTTCGAGGATGTCCTCGTGACGGTACATTTGCATAGCTTCGGGCTCCTTTGCTCAGATCTTGTGCATAGAGTTGAAGATATCCTCGTGCATTGCCTGAATCTCCAGATTGCAAGCTCTGCCCATTTCCTTCAGATGATCGGCAAAGTCGGTAAAGCCTACGTTGAGACTGTCGATGTCTGCAATCATAATCATAGCGAAATACTCCTGCAGAACGCTTTGGGAAATGTCGATGATATTGATGCCATATTTGGCACATTCGGTGCTGACCTTGGCAACGATGCCCAAGCCGTCCTTGCCGGTCACTGTGATAACTGCTTTCATAATCGTCCTCCGAATACACCGCCCACGGCGCAGAACCGTCGGCTGAAGTTAAAAAAGATAAATCTATAGCCGTATTATAGCACACTCCCCCTCTATTTGCAAGAGGGGGAGTGCTTTATTTACCGTTTTTCCCATTAAATCGGGCGTGCCGTCAATCTTCCTCGGTTTCGGGAGGCGGATTTTGCAGATAGTCCACCAAATCGCTCATTCGATAGAGGAAGCGTTCGCTAAACAGACGGTAGCAATAGGCATCCCGTGATTGCAGCAGCTGCCGCACGTCCGCTTCTACCTCAGCCGAGGGGCGGTCGTGGGCGAGGAAGCCCCAGCTGGGCTCTACCCAGAAATAGCGATCCAAAACGTAAACGTCTCCGTCCAAGCCCACGGCAACGTCCAGCAGCGCACTGCTGCCGATGATCTGATAGCACCGCTCATAGGGCGCCGCAGGCTCGGGCTCGGGTTCGGGCTCGGGGGTGTCACCGGTATCGGAGGGCGGTTTGGTTTGCACGGGATAGGGCTTTAGTACCCCATCCCACCACGGCGGCAACGTTCCAATCGGTTCGTCGCCCCAATCCGGAAGATCGCCTGTAGCCTCCGGCTCCGAGATGGGCATTGTACCGTCGTTGTGGTCCGGTTCAGTGGGATACTCAATCCCCGGCTTTATGATACCTCCGGAAGGTTTATCGTCTGCAAAATACCAACCTTTGACCGAGAAGGCCATTTCATCCCAGTTTTGCAGGAAGATCAAAAATTCGTTGCCGTAGGTGAACAGCGGATAGTTCACGTAGGTGGTGTAGGAAGAGCCCATCTGCTCGATGACGATGGAGGCGGGGAGAGATCCCTTAAAGCACTTCACCACAACCGCATCGTAGTAGCTGCCGTGTTCGGTCTCGGACAGCCAGTTGCCGATAGACACCCACGCTACCGCATCCGCCATCTCCCACAGCTGTAATAGAGAATACTTGCTATCATAATAAGCGGAGGGAAGCTGGGTATTGGCAGAGCGTGTGGGCGGACGCACGGTAAGCGATGACAACGGATAGTGCTCCACCGCGCCTTGAGTGGTAACCGCCTTGGTGGAAGCTGCGCTTTCCTTTCGGCAGGAGGTCAGAAAGCCGAGGAGCAAACACGCAATACAAAGAATGGATAATATTCGTTTCATATCAATATTTCTTTCAAAGGAATGTTTTTCGTCTTATTATACCACCATTTTCAGTTTTTGTCAAGTATTTTCCACCCTAATAAAATCGCCCAAAGCCCTTGACAATGCACCTCTGTTGTGCTACAATGAAATTTGTATACGTATATCTATGCGTATGGTTCACATCAGCGGCCTCTATTTCACCTCATTTTTCTCCATCGCTGCCGCCCCAAGACCCGAAGGAGTGATATTTGTCTATGGGCAATCCTGCCCGATGTACCCTGATCTGCGTACTGATTCTCTTCAGTGCCCTCTTTTCCGCAACCGAAACTGCATTTTCCTACTGCAACAAGTTCCGCATCCGCCAGCTGTCCGAGGCCGGCAACAAGCGTGCCCGCAGCGCCGAGAAGGTGCTTGACCGCTATGACGACGCTCTCGTCGCCATTTTGGTGGGCAACAACGTGGTGAACACCCTCATTGCCTCTATGGGCGCTCTGCTGTTCATCGACCTGCTGGGTGATATCGGCTCGCTGGTATCCACCATCGCCATCACGCTCGTCGTCTTTATCTTCGGCGAAACCGTTCCCAAGAACTTCGCTAAGGTAAACTGTGACGGCTACACTATGGCCATTGCAGGCGTCTTCCGCCTGTATATGCTGCTGATCTTCCCCCTCACCTTCCTCTTCACCAGCTTTACCAATTTCCTGAAAAAGCGCATCTCCAAAGATGACCCCTCTGCCCTGACCGACGATGACTTCGTGGACATCGTAGACAGCGGCGAGGAAGAAGGCATTTTAGAGCCCGAAGAGAGTGAGATCATCCGCTCTGCAGTAGAGTTTTCCGATTTGACGGTAGAGAGCATTTATAAGCCCATCGAAGATGCGGTTTGCGTGACCCTGCCCCTTGACGCCCATCAGCTGCAGCAGGAGCTGCTTGATGCGCACTATTCCCGTATTCCCGTAGCCAAAGCAGACGGGTCCGGTTTTATCGGCTTCCTCCGCTCTCGTGAATATCTGCTGGCATCTCTGCGGGAGGACAGTTCTGCTGCCGATCCCAAGAAGTTCATCTCCCCCTGCGTGTACGTTACCACCGGCACCCTGCTCTCCACAGCCTTTGAAGAGATGTGCCGCAAGAAGTGCCACATGGTCTTCGTCCGCTCCGCGGAAGACAAGCGTGTGCTGGGCATTCTGACTCTGGAGGACGTGCTGGAAGAGCTGGTTGGCGATATTTACGACGAGTCCGACCACGTGCTGGGCGACGGAGAGGAGGTCAAAGTATGAACCTTCCGATCCTGATTATGATCATCGCAGTTGCAATTCTACTCCTCTGCTCGGCTTTCTTCTCGGGCAGTGAAACGGCCTTTGCCTGCTCCAACAAGCTGCGGATCAAGTCTGCCGCCGAAAAGGGCGATAGACGGGCCAAAATCGCAGAGTACATCCTGGATCACTTCGGTGCATCCATTTCTACCATCCTTTTTGCCAACAACTTAGTCAATATCTTAGCATCTACCCTTGGTACGTTGATTGCCGTTGCTCTGATCACCAGCGAATCGCTGGCACAGACCGTGGCAACGCTGGTCATCACTCTGCTCCTTCTGATCGTGGGCGAGATCGTACCCAAAATCATCGCCGCACAGTTCGCAGATAAGCTGGTTCCCGTGGTGGCGCCCGTTTTGCGGATATGTATGAGAATCTGCTATCCCATCGTGTTCGTAGTAGACTGGGCCATTTCCAAAATCGCCCCCCTCTGGACCCCCAAGGAAGAAGCTCCCACCGTTACCCAAGAGGAACTGGTGACCATCGTGGACGAGATGGAAGAGTCGGGCAACTTCACCGAGGAGGAAGGCGATCTGGTTCGTGCCTCCATCGAGTTTGCCGACCTCACCGCCAAGGATATTCTCATCCCCCGTGTAGATACCCTCGCCTTTGATATCGAGGACGGCCCTGCTGCCCTCCTTGCCAACCGCGAATTGCTGGAATTCTCCCGTTTCCCTGTTTATGAGGAAAATCTGGACCACGTCATCGGTATTCTCTCCACCCAGCGATTTGTAGAAGCCTGCTTCGAGCAGGGCACCGAAAACGTAGACATCCGCTCTCTCATCACCCAGCCGGTTTACGTCCATATGACCCGTGCCATCTCCTCCATTTTGGAAGAAATGCGGGAAAAGCACTGCGAAATGGTCATCGTATTGGACGAATTCGGCGGTACGCTGGGCATCCTCACCGTTGAGGACATTGTGGAAGAGATCGTAGGCGACATCTTCGACGAGTCGGACGATTACGAGCGAGATTTCATCAAGCGCATCGACGGATTTGAGGTAGACGGTTCTATGTACCTCCACGATTTCTTCGATCTGGTGGAGTTCAACGACAACGAGTTCGAAAGCGAATACACCACTGCCGGCGGCTGGGCTACCGAGCAGCTGGATAAGCTCCCCGAAGAGGGCGACCGCTTCGAGTTCGAAAATCTCACTGTAACGGTGCTGTCCGTGGATGCGATGCGCGTGGAGCGCCTGCTCATCCACGTAAATCCTCCCACCGATGAGGACGAGGATGACGATGACTGATAGACAAAACAAATCCGCAGAGATAAATGGGTGATGTCCTTATCGGAGAATTTATAATAGGGGTATGGGCATAGCCCGATGCATTTGTTAAACAAATGCGAAACTTGCGATAAAAACGTAAAGAGAGAACAATGTGGAAAGAAAAACCGCTTTGTTCTCTCTTTTT
>JAFTMF010000046.1 GCA_017452565.1 Clostridia bacterium | reverse complement strand
GGCATCCAGATGGGCGGCAACCGAAAAGGCCAGCTTCATGTACATACCGGAGGAATAGCGCTTAACGGGGGTGTCGATGAAATCGCCCACTTCCGAAAATGCGATAATTTCATCCATTTTGGCGTCGATTTCTGCTTTGGTCATACCCAAAATAGCGCCGTTGAGGTAGACTTTTTCTCTGCCGGTCATTTCGCCGTGGAAGCCGTTTCCAACCTCCAACATAGAAACGATTCTGCCGTAAATGTCAATTTCTCCTTCAGTAGGGCCGGTAACACGGGACAGTAGCTTCAGAAGCGTGCTCTTGCCTGCACCGTTTCCGCCGATGAAGCCGATGGCCTCGCCCTTGTAAATCGTCAGATCAATGCCGTTGAGGGCCATCAGAGTCTGCCCCACCAGCCGTTGATCGGTTCCGATAATGGTGTTGGGGTCTTCCTTGCCGCGGATTCTTGCCCACCAGCTTTCGAAATCACTTCGGATGGTGCCGCTGCCGATCTGACCAAGTCTATATCTTTTCTTGACCCCGGATATGCGGATGGCAACTTCGGGGGTAGTGTTTTGCGTACTCATTTGCATCTCCTCAATCGATCAGATGGTATCCATAAAGTTCTTTTCCACACGGTTGAACACGATAATGCCCAAAAACGTCAGCACTACCGTAAAGACAGCGGAGTAAATCAGCGCACCCGGCAGAACCGATCCCTGGCCGAGTATCGCATAGCGGAACAACTCTACCGGTGCACTGACGGGATTGATCAGCAGGATGGTCTTCATAAATCCGTCCTCCAGCTGAGACATCGGGTAAACGATAGGGGTAGCGTACATCCAAAGCTGTACGCCGAAGGACACCAGAATGGAAAGGTCACGGTACTTGGTGGTCAGGCTGGAGACGATAATGCCGATGCCGATGCCCAGCACGCCCAATTCCAGCAGGATAAGGGGAATCAAGAGACAAGCTCCCCAATTGGGGGTGACCGCCCCTGTGATGGTATAGTAGGCAAGGAAAATGACTACCATAATCATCTGCACGCCAAACTGGATCACCACCGAGAACATATTGGCAATAGGCATAGTCAGACGGGGGAAATAGACCTTGCCAAAGACGTTGGCGTTATCGGTAAAGGTGGAGGAGTTTCGCATCACGTAGGTGGATACGAAGGACCACAGCGCGTTACTGGTCAGATAAAAGAGAATCTGCGGTACGCCGTCGGTGGACATTCCCACGATGCCGCCAAAGACGAAGGTGTAGATAATACTGGTAATAAAGGGAGTTAAAAATACCCACGCAGGGCCCAGAATGGTCTGCTTATAGGAGATAACGAAATTTCGCTTGGTAAACAGCAGGATCAGGTCCCGATAGCGCCACACTTCTCCCAGATTCAGGCGAAGCCAACGGTGCTTGGAGGTAATATGCGTATGGTACTGCTGCTTGGTTTGTACAGGTTCCATTTGCTTCATGCATTTATCCTTTCGATTATTCGACTATACTCATCGCATTCAATGAGATATGCACATACGAATTCATATTATTGTATCACGAGCGAGAGAACTTGTCAAGAGATTTTCCCGAAATTCCCCTTCTTTGGAGGGATGCGTCCAACTTGATCGCCGTTTTTTCATAAAATCTGTAGACAAATGATGGAAAATGTGCTACAATGAAGTATATATTTTAATCAATCGAACATTCGATTTCCCATTCAGAAAGAAGGAATTTCTATGTCTATTACCGCACATCGCGAAAAGCTCTTCCCTCTCCTTGCCGACAACAGTATTACGATTCTCTACTCCGGCATCCCCGTACACGTTAGCCAGGACGAGTATTATCCCTTCCGCTGCAACCGTCAGTTCTTCTATTATACCGGTCTGACCCGTGAGAATATGGCGCTGGTGATGCTCAAGCGAGACGGCAAATGCACCGCTACCCTCTATATCCCCGAGGCAGATCCCCACGCGATCCGCTGGATGGGCAAAATGGTGATGCCCGATGAGGCGAAAGAGATCAGCGGCATCCAGTCTGTCCGCTATATTCAGAATTTGGAAAGAGATCTGCATTTTCATCTGTCTTCCGGTCTGGTTGACTCTGCGTATTTCGATACCGACCGCCATTCTCCTGAAGATATGCCCGATTACAATCTGACCAAAGCGATGGATATCGCCGGTCGCTATCCCGCCATTCGGATCTTGAATCTTCATCCCCTCACCGCTAAGCTGCGCAAGTGCAAGGATGAAGAAGAGGTTGCCGCTATTCAAAAGGCGATTGACGCAACCAAGAGCGGTCTGGATGCGGTAATGGAAACACTCCGTCCCGGAATGTACGAATATCAGGTGCAGGCAATCTTCGAGGCCAAGATCTTCTCCGAGGGCGCAGAAGGTCCTTCCTTCCCCACCATCGCCGGTGCCGGTATCAACGGCACGATGCTCCACTACGGCACCAACCGTGAGCTGTGTAATGACGGCGATCTGATCCTGCTGGATTTGGGCGCAAAGGTGGACGGCTATTGTGCCGACATCACCCGCACCTATCCCGTAAACGGCAAATTTACTGATCGTCAGCGACAGTATTACGAGATCGCCCTTGCCGCCAACCGTGCAGTTGCCAAGGCGGCCAAACCCGGTATGACTACCCGTGATCTCAACGACATCTGCAAGAACGTATTGGCCGAGGGACTGATCAAGATGGGCAAAATCGAGACTCCCGAAGAGGTGGGCAAATACTATATGCACGGCGTCAGCCATCATCTGGGCATCGACGTCCACGATATCACCGATGCATCCGACTATGCTCTGCTTCCCGGCTGCGTGATCACCGACGAGCCCGGTCTGTACATCGACGAGGAGGCCATCGGCATCCGTATTGAGGACGATCTGCTGATCACCGAGGAGGGCTGTATTTGCTTGTCCGAAGACATCATCCGCACCCCCGACGATATTGAAGCCTTTATGGCAAAGACCCTCTGAGATTTCTTTCGCACTTTCCCTGTATTACCCCGATTTTCCGGAAAATCCATCGTATAGTGAGAGTAGGAGGGATCACCCCTATGAACAACGATTATTCCATCATCCATTGGGTGAAGGACGCCAAGGAGGACATGGCGACTGCCGATGAGATGATCCGGGCGTATATGCCCTTTATCCGCAAGGAAACTGCCAAGTTTCTGAAACGTCCTCTGGTGGAAGAAAACGACGACGAGCTGTCCATCGCAATGATCGCTTTTTACGAGGCGATTCAGGACTATTCGGTCATTCGCGGATCGTTTCTCCACTTTGCCGCACTTCATATCAAAAGCCGACTCATCGATCACGCCCGCAAGGAAACCCGTCACCGCGGCGTGCTATCCATCGATCAGCCCGTTTCCGAGGAGGATGACGCACCGCTGAAAAATCAGCTGGCCGATCCCGAGGATCTGATCCACGAAACGGTGATGCGGGACGCTACCCGCACCGAAATCGAGGAGTTTGCCGCCAGCATCCGCACCTTCGGCATTCAGCTGTCCGACGTTGCCGAGCACTGCCCCCAGCAGCAGCGCACGCTGGAGGCTTGCCGTCTTGCGCTGAACTACGCCAAAGAACAGCCGCAGATTATGGACGAGTTTCTCCGCACCAAGCGTCTGCCCATTTCCTTGATTGCGGCAGGCAGCGGCGTGGAGCGGAAAACACTGGAGCGGCACCGCAAATATATGGTTGCTCTTCTGCTGGCCTACACCAACGGCTACGAAATCATCCGCGGACATCTCAAATGCGCACTACTTACTGAAAGGAGAGGTGTATGATGAAGTATATCGTTATGGAATGTCATTTCAGCTACGCCATCCTGCTGGATGAAGAGGGCAGATTCCTGAAAGCCGCCAATCGGGGCTATCAGGTGGGACAGTCTGTTTATGATCCCGTGATTGTGGGTAGCTACCGCTATCGCCCGCCGATGGCACGGATTTTCGCCCGAGGAGTTGCGCTGGTAGTTGCCTGTCTGCTGATCATTCTGGGCATCACCTACTATCGCTACAATATGGAAGCGGTTTCCACCATCGTGATGACCATTAATCCCGAAGTCAAGATGGAACTCAACCGCAAAGGCGAGGTGCTGGAGCTTGTCGGCATCAACGCCGACGGTATGACCCTCATCGCCGACTATGATTATGAAGGCAAAGACAAAATCGCCGTAGCCGATGCGCTCATCGACCGAGCCATCGAGCAGGGGTATCTTACCGAGGGCGGCACCATCGCCTTCACCGTAGACTCCAAGGACGATGATCTGCTCCCCACCTACCGCAAGGAGCTGCTGGAAGAAATCGCCGCTTATCTGGCCGGACGCATTCACGTGGAGATTACCGTCATCGGCGAGGATCTGCCCGCCCCCGACGGCACAACCTCCACTACCACCGATGGCAAGCCTCCGCTAACCGGCAATCCCGATCCCTCCGATTACATTGGTGTGGATCGTGCCAAGGAAATCGCCCTCTCCCACGCCGGGCTGACCGATGCTACCTTTGAAAGCGCCGAGTTGGACGAGGACGACGGCGCTATGGTCTACGAACTGGACTTTATCGCCGATGGGATTGAGTACGAATACGAAATCGACGCCCTCACCGGCAAGATTCTGAAACATCAATCCGAACCAATCAACTAAATAACCAAACCGGATCTATCAAAAAATAGATCCGGATTTTTTTTGCAAAAATATGCCAGCGACCCCGATTTGCGCATCGTTCCCTCGTAATCTATCAATGCAAGGAAGAAAAGGAATATCGCAAAAGAAAAATGAAAAAACTTTTGCTGCTACCCCGATCTTCCAAAAGGTTCACCGTATTCTATTAATGTAAAGAAAAAATGATTTCAGAAAGGAAATAAAACTATGAAAAAGAATTCTGTAAGATTGATCGCCGCATCCTCCCTGGCAATTCTCCTGGTAGGAGCTCTGTACGTTGGCAGTTATGCCGCACTGAAAAACAATGATGCGCAAGGCGCAGCCAACAACTCCGATAAGGTCGTCAGCATTGACAAGGCCAAGGAAATCGTCCTTGCACACGCAGGGGTTGCTCCCGATGCCGTGTGGTTCGGAGAAGTAGACGCCGACCGCGAAAAAGGCGCGGTGGTGTATGAAATCGAGTTCTATGCCGATGGCGTGGAATACGAGTACAAGGTGGATGCCTCCAGCGGTGAGGTGCTGAAGTCCGAGATCGACCGCGACGATGACCGCAAGCAGCCTGTCCTCGATAACGCTCCCTCCGTTGACGCAGTCTACATCAGCCTCGATGAGGCCAAGGAAATCGCTCTTGCCCACGCCGGCGTTGCAGCAGACATTGCCCGCTTTGAGGATCGCGAGTTCGATATCGACGATGGAAAGGCAGTCTACGAGCTGGAATTCCGTGCAGACGGGATCGAGTACGAGTACAAAGTAGATGCTATCAGCGGAAAGATCCTCAAGTCCAAGCAGGAAGGCAAGCGCCCCGCAGCTCCCGCAGTCTCCGCTGAGCCGGAAGCCCCCGCAGTCCCCGAAGTCCCTGCGATTTCCGAAGCTCCCGCTAAGTCCGAGGCAGATGCAGCTCCCGAAGCTCCTGCTGTTCCCGAAGTTCCCGCTGTTCCCGAAGT
>JAFTMF010000045.1 GCA_017452565.1 Clostridia bacterium | reverse complement strand
TGCTTACTTCGGGGGACTCTTCATCGGGGGATTCCCCTGCAGGGGTTTCCTCTGTGATGGGCTCTTCCGAAACAGGTGCGGGAGATGCTTCGGTTTGGTTGCTCTCCTCTTTCGGAGGCATTGCCAGCGCATGGAGGCGGGAGAAGATGAAGACCGAAGCTGCCGCAAGGACGAAGTAGGAGGACAGCTCTGCGCCGGGGGTGATCCATCCCATTGCGGTGAGAATCAGATTAGATAGAGCGTCTGCACCGGTAATTACCATCGCAGGTGCGGCGGTCAGCGTGTAGAGGCGAGGCGTTGCAATGCCTCGTGCCAGCCGCAGTTCGCCGACGAGAAAGACCATCAGCGCCACCAGTGCCACCAGATGAAGCACTCTGCGAGGGGACATCAGCAGGTAGCGCATATCAAAATAGATGCGCAATGCGGAAAGTCCTGCCCAAAGCAGAACGGCGGTAACGCCCAGCGGACGAATCTTGCGGTAAGAGAAGAGGAGCAGGAAGTAAAGTGCACCCAAAACGGCAGCAACCAGCGAAAGCAGGAGCAGCGTGCGGGGATTGCTGTCGGCAATATCGGTGGACAGCAGCAGGGATTTCAGCGAATCCTCTTCTCCTGCGATCAAGGGCATTACGGCGGCACTGACCAGTGCAGCCATCGTCAGCAGGGACGCAAAATCGGTGATGCGGGTGGAGGGGATTTTCAGCTCCCGGCAAGCCGTCTTGCCGGGCAGGCGCAGACAAAGCAGACAGGGGACTACTGCCGCGGCAATCCAGATCAGTGCGGTGATGGTAGGCAGTGCGCCGGGGAGGTAGAGATCTGCGGAAAAGTCATAGCCGTAGAAATAGAGTGCCAGCTGGACGGCGGACAAAACGAGGAGCAGAGCGCTGCTGACCAGCAAAACAATCCGCTGATCCTGGCGGGATTTATTGGGCGAAATGGACATAATTTGCCACATCCTTTCGTAGAAATTTTCCATTGTTTGTGGAAGATTGTGGACAAACTATTCCGCAAGCTGTGGAAAACTCTGTTGATGTTGTGTAAAACTCAGCGAAAATTGCAGGAAAATCCCACAAATTCGACGATTTCTATGCTTATTTGGCAAGAGCCAGCTGAACAAGGCTGTTGATAACTTCTGCGTAGGTCATACCGCCTGCCATAAACAGCTTGGGGTACATACTGATGGAGGTAAAACCGGGCAGCGTGTTGATTTCGTTGAAGATATAGCGTCCGTCGGCGGTGTAGAAGAAGTCCACACGGGATAGGCCGGAGCAGCCCAGACGGCGGTAGATTTCGCAAGCGGTTTTGCGGATGGCAGCCGCTGCATCCTCGGGCAGTCTTGCGGGGATGTAATAGGAAGCGGTATCGTTATGATACTTCGTCTCATAATCGTAGAAGTCGCTGCCGGGATCGATTTCACCGCAGACAGAAGCTACCGGGGATTCGTTGCCCATGACGGCAACCTCGATCTCTCTGCCGTCGATGAACTCTTCCACCAATACCACGTCGTCAAACTGTGCGGCGTTTTCGATAGCGGTACGCAGTGCATCGGGGGTGCGCACCTTGCTGACACCTATGGAGGAGCCGGTAGAGGAGGGCTTTAAGAATACGGGATAGCCCAGCGTCGCAACACGGGCAAGGACGTTCTCAAATTCCTCGGCAAGCTCCCGACGGGTGACGAATTCTACCTTGGCTTGGGGAATTTTGAAGTTGTTCAGCACCGCTTTGGTAGTGAATTTGTCCATACAAATAGCGGAGGAGCGGCAATCGGGGCCGACGAAGGGGATACCGGAGAGCTCCAGCAGACCTTGAAGGGTGCCGTCCTCGCAGTGCGCGCCGTGCATAACCGGCCAAACTACGTCCAGCGGGATCTTGCGATAGCCCGCCTCGTCCAGCACCAGCAGACAGTGATCGCCCTTGGAAGGGGAGATCATCGCAGAATGGATATGAGCGGCGTCCTTCCACCACTCGTCGGTGGCAATAGCGGCGGTGTCGCCGTCATAGAGATACCACTTTCCGTCTCGGGTAATGCCCACGGAAATGAGGTTGTATTGTTCGGGATCGGCGTTTTCGATCACCGAGGTAACGCTGTGCAGGGAAACGTCGTATTCGGTGGACTCGCCGCCGAAGAGACAACAAAGATTCAACATAGGAAAAACCTTTCTGACAATGGAATTGGTGTAATTTATGTAAATGTATGTAAATATTAGAAGAGAAATGACTCAATCAGTTCTGATTTTGTCCTTCCTGCTCCTCCCGCGCCTTCTTTTCGGCTTCTTCGATGGGACGGTAGTACATCCGCATCCGAATGTAGAGGTAAATGCAGGAACTGATGGAGGACACAAAAAACGCAACGCAAACGGCCAGCAGACCGGAGAAGATCAGCCGCCAGTCGATGAAGAAATACATCGAGCCGAGGAAGACAATGAGCGCAGGCAGACCGCCTACGGAAAGTCCCCATTCGAAGGTCCAGCGTTTAGCGATGTCCTGCCAGATATCGTTCACCGGCAGGGTGGAGTATTCACGGGAATAGAATCGGTCGAACAGTACGTCGCACCAGTGGTATTTGATGACCTCTTTCCAAAGCTTCCAGCCTTTCATTGGGTCACTTCCTTTCGATTGATTGGTTTGATAAGTTTGGCTACTCTGTCATTGCCTCCATAGTCCTTGGTCACGGTGCAAACGTAGCCGTTGGCATCGGCAAGTGCTCGGATGGCATCCCCTTGATCGTAGCCGATTTCAAAGAGAAAGCAGCCGTCATCGGCAAGATGACTGCCAAAACGGGCAATGATGGCTTTGTAAAAATCCATTCCGTCCTCGCCGCCGTCCAGCGCAATCTGCGGCTCATAGGCGAGAGAGGGATAGTTAGCAATGTCTTTGGCGGGGATGTAGGGAGGATTGGACAGAATCGCATCGTAGAGTCCGCAAAGGGGATCTTCCGCCAGCAGATCGGCACGGTGGAAGCGCACCCGATCGCCGGTTCCGATAACACGCGCGTTGCCCTTGGCAACCTCCAGCGCCGCCTCGGAAATATCCGCCGCATCGCAGGTAAGATCGGTGCGGTCACCGCAAATCGAGAGGGCGATGGCGCCGCTGCCGGTGCAGAGATCTGCAAATCTGCCGCCTTGGGGGAGGAGGGAGAGGGCAGTCTCCACCAGCCGTTCGGTGTCGGGGCGGGGGATCAGCACGTCGGGGGTGACGGTGAAGCAGTAACGCCAAAAATACTGCTCTCCGAGAATATATGCCAGCGGCTCTCCCGTCCGATAGCGGTCCAGAGCGGCTTGATAATCGGATTCTGTGGGATATTTCTCCCGAATCCAGATAAGTTCTTGTTCCATTGGGAAAATAACCTCTGATAGCGTTTATAACCCGTCGAAGAGTCCTTGCTGCTCCATAAAAGCAAGCGCAGAGCCGTCGGGGGCGAGATTTTCGACGGTAATTCCCCGCTTTTGGGCGAGGCACATCGTTTGATAAGATCCTCCGGTGTTGCGGGTAACGTAGGCCAGCAGATGGCAGCTGTGATTCACCATAAAGGCGTTGCGGCTATGCATACAGCCGTTGTAATAGTGATCGGACAGCAGAATATCAACATCCGCTTCCCGCCGGACGGTTTGGTACAGCACCTTTTCCTGTGCTTGCCAGCGATCCGATTGGCCGGGGCAGGGGCGCACCAGCACCAGCTGCAGCTTCGGGTACAGATGACGGCGCAGATTGATGAGATGAATCGCCACCAGCGTATCAAATCCACGGGCACCGCCTACCAGATAGGTGCGGACGCCTCGTTTGTACAGCTGATCCACTGCTTCGGTGACACGGGGGAGCACTTCCTCCATTTGCTGATAGCTGAGATCTCTGTGCCCAGTAAAGCAACACACCTTGGCGGCCGGGGGAAGATTTAGAAAGTCGGGCATAATACCTCCGGCATCCGATGAATTTCTGCGGCGAGCGGATACAATACTCTTATTATAGTCCCTATTTGTGAATTTTTCTTTAATAAGTGACCCTTTTGGAAAAAAATATGAAAGAGCAAGCCGTGTGGCTTGCTCTTTCGGGATGTATCGAATTACTTTGCTTCTTTTTCAGCCATTGCGATGTCGTAGTAGGTGCAGAGCGCCATTACGGACAGCATACCGCAGGGCTGCAGAACGTCGGTCTTGGACTCGCCGCCCCAGTCACCGGTCTTGAAGTAGGGATCGTAGTAGCCCTTCTTGTCCTTGGTCTTCAGGTTCTTCTTCAGAACGGTTTCCATATATTCCATACCTCTGGTATCCTTCTCGGGATCCACGGAGTAGAACTTCAGGTAGCCGCGAACCAGCCAACCGATACACCAGGACTTGTAGATGGGGTTGCCGTTCATAGTCACGGCGGAGCCTCTGCCCTTGAACATCAGGGAAAGGGATGCCTCGTAGGTTCTGCGGGTCTGTTCCAGATAGGTTTCGTCGCCGGTGATCTCGTAGAGCTGAGCGCCTACGTAAATCATAGTAGCCTGGTTGTAAGCAGCCTTCCAGTTGTTTCTGCCGCCGTCAACGCCCAGTGCGTCGATGTACAGATCGCCGTCCAGAAGCTTTTCACGTGCCCAATCCCAGATCATCTTGCCCTTTTCCAGGTACTCTTCCTTCTGCGTCAGCTGATATGCCCACAGGAAGGAGATGGCAACGGGACCGTTTGCACAGGTGTTCTTGCCGCCGTAGGACTTATCCCAGTAGATACCGCCGCCCAGAACGTCGTCCCAGCCGGTCCACAGGAATTCCAGAGTTTCTTCTGCTTTTGCAAGGTACTGTTCGTCCTTCAGTAGCTCGTATGCATTGAGGAACTGAATGCAGATCCAAGCATCGTCGTCGTAGTAGTAGTCACCGCGTCCGCCCGCACCTGCGTTGTAGTAGGTAACGTCATGCTTCTGACCGTTGGGGGTGGTGATGGTAGCGGAAACCTCGTACTTTGCAATACCCTTGGTTAGTGCGTTCTCGTAGGCCTTTGCAATGGTCTTGTCATTGGGGAAGAGGCGGTATGCTTCGGCCATTGCTTCCATAAAGGACGCAAAACCCCAAACTACGGCAGTGCCGTTTCTGGGCTCGCTGTTCAGATGGGAGGTGCGCCAGTAGTCCTTGATAATCTGTCTTGCCAGCAGGTAGGAGGGCTCGGCAAAAATGGAGTCCATATTATCGGAAGGATACTCTTTCTTGGGAGCAGTGGTGGTGGTAACAGCGGTGGTTGAGGTCGTGGTGGTAGCGCCGGTATCGTCGGGGGTACCGGTGGCACAGCCGGCGATCAGGGGAACCATCGTGGCGAGGGTGAGTAGGCAGGCGATGAGTTTCTTCATTGGTTTACCTCTTTCTTGTCTTGATTTTATCGGATTTGGATCATTGTATCACAAACCTCCCGGATCGCCTTGGCGGCGGTGAGAAGTTCAGGATCGGTGGTGAAGCGGGACAAGCTGACCCGCAGGGTGCAGTCGGCATCCTCGGGGGAAAGACCGAATGCCAACAGTACGTAGCTGCCGTGACCTCCGTGGGAAGAGCAGGCAGATCCGCTGGAGACGAAAATCCCCTTGGCGGACAGTGCATTGAGCGCCGATTGGCTCTTGATGCGGGGGAGGGTGAGGCTGACGATATGGGGGGCAGCGGCGGCAGGCTTGTTCACCCGAACCGTCTCGGGGAGCAGCTCGATAAACCGCTCTCGCATTTCTTTCATTCGTTGCAGGTCAGCGATGGCGGTAGCCTTGCCGGCTTTGGCGGCAGCACCCAGTGCGGCGATGCCCATCACGTTTTCGGTGCCCGATCGAAGTCCGCCCTCCTGACCGCCGCCGTAGAGGTGGGGGATCAGCCGCTTGGCTTTCAGCAGATCGGCAGAGACGATGAGTGCGCCGATTCCTTTGGGAGCGTGGATCTTGTGGCCGCTGACGGTCATAAGATCTGCGCCCAGCTTATCGTAGCCTCCGGTGGGGAGGACTTTCAAAAATCCTTGGGTGAGGTCGGTGTGGGTGAGGACGGTGGGAACCTTCCGTTTGGCCAGCTTGAATGCCGATGCAATATCGTACACCGCACCGGTTTCGTTGTTCACCTGCATCAGAGTGACGAGAACGGTGCGCTCGTTGAGGGCAGCGTCCAGCTCGGCAAGATCCAGCTTGCCTTCCTTGGTGGAGAGCTTCACAATCTCCGCCTCGCCTCGTGCCTCCAGATCCCGCAGGGGCTCTAAAATGGAGGGATGCTCACTGTCGGTAGTGATGATGCGGGGGAGAAACCGGAATTTCTTTGCCCGGATCACGCCGTACAGCGCCAGATTGTTGGCCTCGGTGCCGCAGGAGGTGAAGAACACCCGACGAGTGGCAGGAACGCGCACGTCCAGCGCAGAGAGGAGATTCTTTCTCGCTTCCTCCACGATTTTACGGGCATCCAGCCCCATCGAGTGAAGGGAGGAGGGATTTCCGTAGCAGGTGACAGCCTTCTGCACCGCCTCTACCGCCTCGGGACAGAGGGGAGTGGTGGCACTGTTATCCAGATAAATGGGGGTAGTCATACTCAGGGCAGTTCAATATAGGAGAGGATATCCTCCACGTCCTCCATATACTTCTCGTACTGATCGGGAATGGAGGTGTAGGTGAAGAGATAGAAGGTGTTCTTCTGATAGATGATGACCTGCATATACTGCAAAGGCACGCCGCCCAGTGTGCCGGAGTACACGTAGGTGTAGCCGGTTGCAGGCTTTTTGGTGCTTTCGTCGCCTACGATGGTGGTTTTGCCGGAGGCATCCTCGTTGAGGACGAAGGTGGTTTTGCCTTCTTCGTCGGTGTCGAAGATCTTCACCAGATCTTCCTTGTAATCGTTCCAGTATTCGGGAACGGGGGAGATCTCCTTGCCCTTTTCATTGTTCTTGACCTCGTACTCCTCGTTGGCGTATGCGATCATAGAGATGTTGGTGGAGATATACTCCGAAGCACGGGCAGAGATCATCATACTGTTGTCATCAGTGTCCACGATCCAGGAGTTGGGGACGAAGAGGGAATATTCCATTTTATCGTTGGAAGCGGTCTGAAAGCCGCTGGGTGCGTTGGGGTCTTGCTTACCGCAACCGCTCACAAGGGGGAGGGTCAGCAGCAGCGCCAAGGCTGTCGCAAGGAATTTGAGCTTCATAGCGATTACCTACTCTTTACAAAAATATCGATTATAGTCATTATACTATATTTTCCCGTTGCTGTCAACGCTATTTCGGAAATTATTACTGAATGTTGGCAAAAACAGCGCCAAAAAAGTCCCTGCAATGCAGTTTTGCATCGCAGGGACGGAAAATTAGTTGTCTTCTTCCTTCTGAACTGCTTCGATATTCTTCAGATGCTCGGCGTAAGTTTTGGCGTACAGGTTGTAGCCGTTGGCCTGGGAAACGAAGTAATAGTAGCCCGATTCGGTATCGGGGAGGATGGCAGCCATCAGTGCGTTCAGGGAGGGGGAGCAGATCGGTCCGGGAGGCAGACCGTCATACAGACGGGTGTTGTAGGGGGAGTCGATCTTCAGATCGGCATCCTCCAGCTTCTCCTTACGGGCGCCGGTGGTATGGCGCAGGATATACTGGATGGTAGCGTCGGAGTCCATTCTGCCGTTGAAATCGGTGCTGGCCAGACGGTTGTGGAATACGCCCGATACAGGCTCGTAGTCGGCAACCCAAGTGCATTCCGCTTCAATGAGGGAGGCCAGCGTCACCGCTTGATCCATAGTCAGCCCCATTTTCTCGCATTCTTCCTTGTAACTCTTGGGGACTTTTCGTTTGAAGTTACTCAGCATCTTATTCAGAGCCGCAACCTCGGAGGAGTCGGTGTAGAAGCGATAGGTGTCGGGATAGAGATAGCCTTCCAGACGGTAGTAGCGATCCTCGCTCAGCTCCATATCCTTCAGGAACCAATAATCGAATCGGTGATTCTGAATCACGTCTTCAAATCCTTCGCGGGTACCGATACCGTTTTCCAAGAATTTGTCGATGATATCGTCCACCGTCATACCCTCTGTGAAGGTGATATCAATCTGTCCGCGGGGAGGTGCGGGATTGAGGGAGTTGAGGATTTTATCGTAGTTGTAGGAGGGGGAGATAAGGAAGGTGCCCTCTTGCAAAGTGATACCGTCCTCGTTTTTCAGACCGCAGTAAATCTGGAACACCAGCGGAAATTGAATGATGCTTTCATCCTTCAACAGCTTGGAAAGCTCTTTCAAGGACATTTTATCGTCCTCGATGGTGATTTCATAGAGAGAATCATCCTTCACGAAGGCAAAAACGTCGTTGATGGCGGCAACGATGAACATACCGGCCAAAAGTCCGATACAAACCACCGTTACCAGATAGATCATAGCGGCAGACAGAGTGCGGACGAACCGTCCTTTCTCGCGGCGGACGATTCTTTTGTGAATTATCTTTACACGGGGACCTTCTTCCTCGGTTTGCTTTTGAACCAGCTGGGAAAGATTGTCAAATGCCAGATCTTCATCTGTATCTGCGGCATCTTTATGCTGTGCGGGAAACTCCGCTTCTTCGGGAGCAAAGTTCAGCAGAGCAAGGGGATCGGCAGTTTCGAATACGGTTTTGTCCAGCTCAATGCCTTCCATTTCGGAATGGATTTCGGTAGAACCGGCTTCCGGAGCGTCTGCGGCTTCCGCTGCCTCGGGGACGGCGGTTTGCTCGACAGGCTCGTCGGATTTAGGGATGCGATCCTCTGCGGGGGTAGGTGATTTCATCATAAATCTTCCTTAACAATATATTGGAAATAATAGAATACGAAAGGGTGCGTGTGGTTAAAACACCCAAATCATCAGGGCGGCCAGTCCGATGGCGATCAGATAGGGAGGTGACAGCAAACCGCCGGTCAAGGTGGGGATGAAGCTGCCGCGCTCGCCAAAGGTATCGTTTTCTCTACGGGGATCGGATGCATAGTCGGTGTAGATATACTCGGTTTCCCAAAATACGCCATATGCAAACAGCAGAAACAGTCCCACCAGAATGAATACGGTGAACAGCGGACCCAGCGGTGCCAGCGTGACCTGCCAAAGATAGGGGAGCACAAAGATATTGAATAGGTTAACTGCACAGTGGATAAGAATGGGAACCAGCAAATTGCGGGTCACTCGCAGGGCAAAGGCAAGGAGGAGACCGCTGAATAAATACGAGGGGAAGAGGGCGAGATCAAAGTGAGAGGCGGCAAAGACGATGGAGGTGAGCAGGACTGCTGCGTAGGGATTCTCATCTGTATATTCGGAAAGCAGGATGCCGCGAAAGAAAAACTCTTCTGCAATAGCGGGAACGATACACAAAGAGAAGACTACGTGGAGAGCGGATACCACGTCTGTGATCCCCGTCAGCGTAGAGGAAGCGGAATTGCCGAATTCCTTAGCGCTGTTGGTGAGGACTGCAACGCCTAAATTGATCAGCGTACTGCCCAGTACCATCACGCCGAAAAGTGCGGCTATGAAGATCAGCGGCAGCGGCATTACCGTAAAGGTATAGCTTTTGTGCAAAACCGGTCTGCGTCGAATCAGGCAATAGAACAGCGACGGCAGGACGAAGATCAGCACCTGCAGAATCATATTGGTGAAGAACAGCTCGTTGACCGTTTGGGCGCTCTTGGAGAGGAGTCCGGACACGGCCAGCAGGATGAACACGATCAGCAGTAAAATGGCAGGCGGGGAGCTTTTTTTCAGTTTAAGCAATGAGCGCAACCCCCTTTTCGGTAACGATGAAGTGAACGGGCAGGTCAAATCGTCCTCTGGGCAGGTGCTGGGTGACGAAATCGGCATATACCAGACCTGCGCAGGTGATTTTTCGGTTTTCCAGATAGCGGTCGTAGTAGCCCTTGCCGTAGCCCAGACGGTAGCCTTCGCAGTCGAAGGCGAGTCCGGGGACTACCATCAGCACGCCCTTGCCCTCCTTTTCAAAATCGAAGATCGGGCAGGATTCCTTAGGCTCTGTCAGACCGAAGGTGCCGGGGACGAGATCCTTTTCACTTTCGATGAAGTGAAAATCCATTTGTCCTGCGTTTTTACAGCGAGGGAGCGCTACTCTTTTGCCTGCGGAAAGAGCGGCGGTAATGAGGGGGCGGATATCCACCTCATCTGCGCGGGGATAGTAAAGGAGCAGAGTCTCGGCATAACGATAGGACACCAGCGAGGTGAAGGAGGCGACGATTTTCGCGTCCATCTTCGCCTTTTTGGCAGGCTCCAGCTCACGTCTGCGCGCTTTATACTGCGCTCGAAGCTGATTTTTATGATCTTTGATACTCCAACCTGCAGACATAGAAGCTCCTTTCGCGAAATAGTGAATAGTGAATAGTGAAGAGGTTCGGAAGCTTTTTGCTGCGCAAAAAGCAATTTGTTGAAATGGTTTTGGGGGGGTTAGTCGGCGATGATGCCTTTGTGGATGGAGGCGGCGGCGT
Source organism: Clostridia bacterium (assembly GCA_017452565.1). Classification (GTDB taxonomy): domain Bacteria; phylum Bacillota; class Clostridia; order Oscillospirales; family CAG-272; genus CAKSQF01. The sequence goes on along the minus strand of JAFTMF010000045.1, from coordinate 9,615 downwards.
CGGAGTGGCCGAGGAGACACAGACATTCCAGCGCAAAGTCGAGAGCTACGCCCATACCTGCGGCGGTGACGATATTGCCGTCACGGACTACCTTCTTCTTGGAGATGGCCGCGCCTACGAGCGCATCCTCGAAGCCGGGGTAGCAGATGGCTTCTTTGCCGGAAAGCAGTCCTAATTTGCCCAGCACCGAGGGTGCTGCACAGATGGCGGCGGTGGGTTTGCCGGCAGAAGCGTGGGAGATAACTGCATCGCAGAGAGGCTTGCATTCGCCCAAATGCTTGGTGCCCGGCATTCCGCCGGGAAGGAGAAGCAGATCGGCGTCAGACAGATCTACCTCGGCAAAAAGCTTGTCTGCGATAACGGGAATGTTATGAGAACCCATCACGGTGCGGCTTTCCATAATGGAAACGGTAGTGGTGGGGAGATTTGCGCGACGGAAGACGTCAACGGGAGTGAGGGCTTCAATCTCTTCAAAGCCGTCAGCAAGGAAAATATAGATCATAGTAAAACTCCTTGGAGTAGTTATTGCATAAAATGGGAGAGGGTGGGCTGGCCATTGGGCAGATCGGGGGAGAGGGATTTCCACAGCGCCTGCTCCACCGGTGGGGGAACCGGCTCCCACATTCTTTCCGAAAGTGCGAAAAAGTGCTCCGGTTTGAGGAAAATCGGCTGATCGGACAGCCCGAGTCTCAGATGATCGGTGTAGGTGTCGGAGGTGTCCGAGATTACTCGGGCTATGCGGTCATATCCTCGGTTGTGATAATAAGAGAAAAGCGACTCGTTGCCGGGAATCAACAGGGAAAAAGCGGGGATGCGATGGAAAGTGCTTTGCAATCCCATCGTCTGTGCCCCTGCAAGGGCGGGAGCTGAACGGAATGGTGCGCTTTCGGCGGCGCGCAGGAGCGCATAGGCGATGCCTCTGCCCCGATAGCCGGGGATAGTTGCCAGTGCATAGATATACACGCCGAAAGAGTATTGCCCGTTTTGTGCCAGCGCAACGGGGAGAGGGTGGATCATTCCAACGATGCCGCCATCTTCCTCGGCGACGATGGCACAGTCAGCACCGAAGGTTTTATAAAATCGGTCCGTAAAGGCCGGTGGATCGCCGAAAATCTCTTGCCAGATACTCTGCAGGACGGGAAGATCGGCGGGGGTACTTCTGCGGATCATCACAGACCCAGCCGCTCCAGCAGCTCGGCGAAAATATCCTCCACGCTGCGGATTTCGTCGCCCTTGTAGCAGGTGATCTTCTCCCAGCCCAGATAATCGCTGGCGTAGAGAGCCGCATCGTAGCAGCGGCCCAGATATTCATAATCCCGTTCGTGAATGTCGATTGTGCGGCCTTCCTTTACCGATCGCTCCTGCACCAGACGGCGGGACAGATCGGGGCGCATCTCTAAATATACGATCTTGTCGGGACGGGGGATGCCCAGCTTGTTGTATTCGTTATCCCAAAGCCAATCAAGATAAGCGTCCCACTGCTCACGGGGGAGCTTGGAGCACTGATGCACGGCGTTGGCGGTAGTATAGCGATCGCAGATCACGACGCTGTCGGGCTGATGGTAAAATTCACCCCACTGGGTGCGGTAGGACCAGTAGCGATCCACGCCGTAGAAGGTGGAGGTAGCGTATGCGCCGGTATCGTCGGGCTTGCCGCCCAGCTCGCCTGCCAGATAGCCCTCCACCAGTGCGGCACCGCGGGTACCGTATGCGGGAAAGCTGATGCGGCGGGCGTCGATGCCTTTTTCAATCAAATATTCGGTAAGCTTTGCGGACTGCGTGCCCTTGCCGGATCCGTCCAGTCCGTCGATTACAAATAGTTTGCCCATTTTGAATAAAACCTTTCTGGGACCGAGGCTCTGCCTCGGGCTCCGCCAAAGGAACTTCTTGCAAGAAGTTCCTTTGGAATCTTCAAGAACTCTTGGAAAAGGAATTTTCTCAAAAATTCCTTTTCGAAAAATTATTGAATTGGTTGCCTCTGTGCCCCGCAAGTATTTGCGGGGCTTTTTATAGAAGTTTTGGGAATGCAATGCAATTCGACAGCGTCGAACTCTCTGTAGTACGCCCAATATTGGGCGTACTACAGAGACCACCTTTTTCAAAAGGGGTCTTAGGCCGCCGGAGGCATTACTCGTTTCTCATCTTAATCTCGTTCCAATCGGAGTAAGAGATCAAAACGTTGCGAGGCTTCTGACCTTCCTGAGGACCTACGATACCGCAGGCCTGCATCTGGTCAATGATTTTAGCGGCACGGCCGTAGCCGATAGAGAGTCGGCGCTGGAGGAGGGAGGTGGAAACCTTGCCGGTATCCAGTGCAACCTCCACGGCATCGTTGAACTTGGGATCCAGCTCGCCGTCGTCCTCGCCGGAGCCTGCGTCGGATCCGCCGCCCTTTTTCTTAGGCTGTCCGCACTGCTCGGACTTTTCGTCGATCTCCTGAATGATTTCTTTGTTATACTGACCTTCGCCTGCCTGTGCACGGATGAAATCACAAACGGCTTCTACTTCCTTATCGGAAACGAAGGAGCCCTGCACACGGATGGGCTTCATCGCGCCTACGGGAGCGTAGAGCATATCGCCTCGTCCGATCAGCTTTTCCGCACCCGCTACGTCAATAATGGTACGGGAGTCGATATTGGAAGCAACGGTGAATGCAATACGGGAGGGGATGTTGGCCTTGATCAGACCGGTGATAACGTCAACCGAAGGACGCTGCGTGCCGATGATCAGGTGCATACCGGCGGCACGTGCTTTCTGTGCCAGACGGCAGATAGATTCTTCTACGTCGTCGGGAGCGGTCATCATCAGGTCGGCCAGCTCGTCGATGATAATAATAATGTGGGGCAGATGCTCCTTGGCAGGATCGTCTGCGGTCACTTGATTGTAGCCCTTGATATCGCGCACGCCCACTTCTTCGATCATTTCAAAGCGGCGCTCCATCTCGCCCACTGCCCAAGACAGCGAGCCGGCTGCCTTCTTAGGCAGGTTCACAACGGGTACCAGCAGATGGGGCAGCTTGTTGTAGACGTTCAGCTCGACCTTCTTGGGGTCGATGAGGATCAACTTTACCTCATCGGGGGATGCCTTATAGAGCAGCGATACGATCAGAGAGTTGATGCAGACCGATTTACCCATACCGGTAGCACCTGCAATCAGCAGGTGGGGCATCTTGGCAATATCCAGATAGATGGGAGTGCCGGCAACGTCCATACCCAGTGCGCAGGTTACCTTGCTCTTGGAGTTTGTGAAGGTGCTGTTTTCCAGCAGCTCACGGAGATAAACAGTGGCAGGCGTTTTGTTAGGCACCTCAATGCCTACGGCAGCCTTGCCGGGGATAGGCGCTTCAATTCGAACGCCGGAGGTTTCCAGATTCAGCGCAATGTCGTCCACCAGATTGGCGATGGAGCGAACGCGCACGCCCTCTTTAGGAGCCAACTCGTAGCGGGTGATTGTGGGACCGCGGGAAACGTTGACGATCTCGGTGGATACCCGGAAGGATTTCAGCACCGATACCAGCTTTTCCGCATTACGGCGCAGCTCCATAGAGCTGTCCTCGGCCTGCGAATTGGTATTCTGCGCAAGAAGTGTGATGGGAGGGAACTGATAAACAGGGCCGGCGGGCGCTTCGTTCAAGGCGTGCTCGGGGAGCGTGTCCTCGGCAAGTGCTTCCCGTTCGGTGGACAGAGTGGAATCCTCCTCTTCGTCCTCATCCTCGTCCTGCGCAGGCTGCTCTGCTACGGGGTTCTGCTGATTGCCAAGCAGTGCGCCGGCAATTTGCTCTTCTTCGGGGGTGAGCGGTGCCGGATCCTCTTCCCAAGGTGCACGGTCGGTGAGATCCAGATCGGCGCTGTTGAATTCGGCCTGACGGAACTGAGCTTGTCTGTCCCGGATGCGATCCAGACGGTCGATGGCTTCATCGTGGGGGGGATCGGTGTAAATTTTGTTGAGCGTGTGTTCGGTAGATTTCTTTTCGGTGTAAACAGGCTCTAATACTTCGCCGGTTTTAGTGTTTACCATAACTGTATCCTCCTGTGAATCGGTAGTCTGAGGGGAATTTCTTCGGGTGGCAGTCTGAGGAACGGGTACTTCCTCAGCGGGGGAGGCGGCATTGTCTGCGGTGGAGGAATCGGTCTGTTCGGTTGCAGGGGCAGTTTGCCGCTTGTTTTTCTTGGGAGCGGTGGCAGCGGAAGCGCCGTCGGCCACACAAACCTGCGGTTTCTGATTGCGCTCAGGACGGGATGCCATATATGCGCGGAAGTTTGCCATCAATTGGTGGAAGAAAATGGCGATCATAGTGGGCGTAATCTCAGCCAGCAGCAGAAGATCGGCCACGATGAAGGGAATCAGGAAGAACCATGAAACCTTCTTCAGCATCAGATACAGCAGTCCGCCGAAGAAGCCGCCGATGATGCCGCCGCCGCGCAGAGACATACCGTCCTTCCAAAGCGTACCAAAGCCCAGCTGAGCAGGATGGGCGGAACCTTGGACGGCCAGCTGGAATGCAGAAGCAATCAGCACCAATAGGACGATCAGGGCAACGATCTTGATCATCTCGGTGTTCTGATGCAGGCTTCGGCCGCGGAAGAATACTAAATACAGCAGAGCAAAAGGAATCAGATAAGCGGTGGGGCCCAGCAGTCCGAAGAACAGGCAGCAAAATACGTAGCCAATGGGGCCGGTATTACCGGACAGTCCTGCAGAGAGCTTGGTAAAATAAAGGAATACGAAGGACAGAATGGTGAGAGTGATCAATCCGAAGAGGATGACCAGATTACGTGCGCTGTCGGGATCTCTTCTGCGTGCTTCGATCTCCTCGGCAGTTTCTTGATTGCGGGGCTCCCGTTCTGCTACCTTAGCCTTGGCGGCGCTGGATTTAGAGGAGCCCACGGTGGGCTTACGGGAAGCGGTGGACTTGTTCGGTGAGGTTTTCGATGTAGGTTTCTTTTTTGTAGCCATATAACGTCCTTTCGCTGACGGCCATCAATGGAATACGCCCCAAATGATGGCAAAAAGACCTGCGGCGATGCAGTAGTATGCGAACATACGGAAATTGGATTTTTTGGAGATATAGGTCAGCAGCTTCATAGCAGCTACGCCGGTGAGTCCGGCAACGACGGCACCTGCCATGTAAATCAACAGTTGAGTGCTGCCCTCGGTGGTGGCGGTGCGGAAGAAATCGGGAAGCTCCAATACGCAGGCACCCATAATCGCAGGGATGGACATAATAAAGGAGAATTTGACTGCCAAGGGACGCTCGAAGCCCTGAGTCAGACCGCCGGTGATAGTGGAGCCCGAGCGGGAAAGACCGGGAAGAATGGCAATCATCTGGCAAAGACCTACGGCAAGTGCGTTACGGGGCTTCACTTCGGCCAGTGTCTTGTTGCCTTTTGCCATTTTGTCGGAGAAGAACAGCAGGAGCGCGTTGAACAGCAAAATCACACCCACCACGATCACGGAGGAGGAGAGGGCGCCGATGTAATCATCCAGCAGGGCGGCGGGAACAAGGGGAAGGGTTGCGATGAGGATCAGAATCACGAATCGCTCGCCCTCGGCGTAGGTAGAGAACTTGAAATTGCCCTTGAACAGCTTGCCGCACAGGGTGAAAAAGGAGCAGATCAGCTGCCAGATATCCTTCCAATAGACAAAAAATACTGCAATCAGAGTACCCAGATGGAGCAGGACGTTGAAGGAGATATTGGACTCGGGATCGCCCGTACCCAGTACGCTCTGGAAAATTGCCAGATGGCCGGAGGATGAAATCGGGAGAAATTCCGCGATGCCTTGAATGATTCCGTAAAAGATAGATTCCCAAATACTCATAATTACCTCTTCTTATCTATAAAAAGTGCTGTATAGAATATGTTACCATAAATACGCAAAGATTACAAGCAAAATTTCCGCGATAATTGAAAATTTTTTATAAATTCGTGGATTTCTATCCACAACCTGTGGATAGGGGCGAAAATTTAATTCTAAAAAATTTCGAAAAAGGGGTTGACTTTTATGGGATAATATGTTACAATGCATTCGTATAACTATGTGTGGGCCTTAAAGGGCTCAATTTTATGCGGGTAGATCAGCAAAATTCGACAAAATCGGTTTTGCATGAAGATAAAATAATCGGTCGAAGACCGAGAGGAAAGGAGATTTGTCTTGATGAAAAGATTACTGATCTTACCTATCATCGCGTTGATTGGTGCTGCATGTTTTTGCTCCGGTATCTTTTCCGAAGAAGGCACCGCTATCGTGCCCGATTCGTCTATCGTTGACAACGCCCCCTTGTATTCCAATGGACAGGTAGATGAAAATCTGCACAACGTGACTACCACTCCCGTTGTAACTACCCCTATTCCCTCTACCCCTGCGGAGAGCGAAAACACCCCAATCATCACCCCCGAAGTTCCTGCACAGACTACTACCCGATTCGATACGCCCGGCTATAATTCCGGAAATGTTCAGTTGCCTGAAACCGAGCCTGTAGTACCTACCCCTCCGGTAACGACTACTCCTCCCGTTACGACAACTACCCCTCCTGTTACCACTACTACCCAGCCTCCCGTTACCACAACTCCTCCCGTGACTACCACTACCAAGGCTCCCGAAACTACTAAGGCGCCCGTGGTAACCACTCCTACCGTTTCTTCCAAGGATAAGTTCTTGTCCATCGTGAAGAATGAGATCGGCGTTGCGGAAAAGGGTTATAACAATATCAAGTATAATACTTGGTACTATGGCAGAACAGTGAAGGATAAGTCCAGTAGCGGTGCCACCTATGCATGGTGTGCGGTGTTCATTTCTTGGTGTGCCGATCAGGCGGATATTCCCCAATCTGTGATCCCCAAGACTGCAAGCTCCCGTGTCTATGCAAATTATTATAACAATTTGGGTAGATATACGAAGTATAAATCTTCCTACACTCCCAAGGTTGGAGATCTGATCTTCATCGACTGGGAAAAGAAGCGCGGTTCAATCAGCACCATCGATCACGTTGGCATTGTTATCGCGGTAGAGGATGGAAAGGTTATCACCGTGGAGGGCAACTACTCCGATCGCGTGTCCTGTAATACATATTCTCTCAACGACCGCTCCATTACCGGCTACGCTACCCCTGCTTATAAGTAAAAAACAGTCCCTCGCCAATCGGCGAGGGATTTTTTAGCAAAAAAAGCGGCGAGTTTTCGCCGCTTTTGCTATGATGGAAGAGATTTCGAAAAATCTTCCAATGGTTTTATGGTTTATGGTTTATGATTTATTTCCCATAATACTCATCCAAAACGTCGGCAACCGTATTGGCCCAGACGATGAGATTCTCGGGTCGGTTTGAAACGGTGCTGATATCTTTGAGCACCAGCTCCAGCGGACAGCCGTGTGCGATGCAGAGCTTTACCGTCTTCTCGGTCTCTGCCCGAACCCATTCGGGATCGGTGCGGACTGCCACGTTGGCAGGATTGGGTTTTCTGGCGTAGACGTAGTCTTTGCCGATCTGCTCGGCGGAGCGTTCTTCGTTTGCCCAAGGAGAAACGCCGATCTTGCGCAGATTGGGGATGGCTTTGATGATCTCCATCTTGCGATCCAGCGGCTCGCAGCAGCCGTAGTAGGAATAGGCGAATTTCTCTGCGATGGGCAGGGAATAGTCAATGTCCAGCTCCTTGTGCACTTGGGGCGAAACGTCGCCGAACATCTGCGCCATCCCACGGAACCAAGTGGCTTTGTAGGTGTTCTCTTGCAATCCCGAAATGCGGGCAGGCGTGCAGTGAAGATCCTCGCCGCTGTTGTCAAATCCGACGTAGCGTTCGATGAAATCCAGTTCCGCCAGCGTAATATCCCGGAATCTTGCGCGGATTTTGTGCAGATATTCGGGTCGATCGTAAATATCGTACAGGATCGCCTCTACGCCGCGAAGACGGGCAATGAAATCCCAAGGTGCGTGATATAAGTAGCCTGCACCGCAGAGTCTGACCGGCATACTGTCGCCCAGCAGATCGGTGTAAAACTCCATCGCCTCGGCATCACGGTCGGGGCGCAGGGTGAACTGGGGGATTTTGATCTGCTCCAGCGCTTCCTCGTCCTCCAACACGTCCACAAAGCTGTGGGAGACGATGTGGTTGACTGCGTCGGTTCGGCGGATCTCTTCCTTGACTCCGATCCCGATGCCGGTGGAATCGTAGGATTTTCTCACCCGAAAGAAGGGCTCGAAAATGGTGTCTGCGCGAAAATATTTGCGGCGGAAGAAGGCTCTGCGGAAGTATTCCTCTAAATGGCGGATGCGGGGATGCTCGGTTTGGCAAACCAGCTGGCCGTCGATATCCATTTGATACCACGGAATCTCGTCGATGAGTACGGGCGGCCGAACGATTTTCAGATCGTTGGTGGCCTGCATACGATCGTTCATTGCTTTTTGCTCGTCGGAGAGCGCCAGTTCCATATAGCGCTTAGCGAGTTCACGGATGATTTCTTTATCTTTTTGGCTGACTGTCATCATATTTCTCCTCATTTACAAAATATTGGATGCTGAGGTGAAAGCCGGATCGATAAACCGAAGGCGGCAAGTATTTGCCGCCTTTATATAAAGCTTTTGAGGGGTTTTAGGGGAACTTTTCACGAAAAGTTCCCCTAACGTCTCTCTCAAAACGCCCAAGTGCCGTTTTCGAAGATGGGCAGGGTCTTGCCGTCCTCGCAGGTGGCTACGATGGACAGATCGGCGGTACCGATCATAAAGTCAACGTGGATCATAGAATCGTTGACGCCCATATCGTGGAGCTCCTGATTGGTGTACTTGTCGAAATCTGCGATGCAGTTGGTGAAACCTGCGCCCAGTGCCAGATGGCAGCAAGCGTTTTCATCGAACAGGGTGTTATAGAACAGGATGCCGCTTTCACTGATGGGACTCTTCTGGGGAACCAGGGCGCACTCACCGAGGTAGGCCGCTCCTTCGTCCATGGAAACCATAGTCTTCAGCAGTTCCTCGCCCTGCTCTGCCTTGACTTCTACCACCTTACCGTTTTCGAAACGGACGGAGAAGTTGTCAATGAGCTGACCACGGTAGCTGAGGGGCTTGGTGGAATAGACAATGCCCTCCGCCTGACCCCTCATGGGAGAGATGAAGCATTCCTCAGTGGGAATATTGGGATTGAAGAAGATGCCCTGCAGACTGGTCTCTCCGCCGCCGCACCAGCGCCCCTCTTCGATCATGCCCACCGTCAGATCGGTACCGTTTTCGGCAGTGTAGTGCAGGCTGCGGATCTTCAGGCTGTTCAGGTAAGCGCAGCGAGCCTGCAAATCCGCATTATGCTCCTCCCACGCTTTGATGGGATCTTCGGTGACCCGGGAAGTGTACAGAATGGCTTCCCACAGCTTTTCCATGGCAGTACTGGTACGCATACCGGGGAAGACCTTCTTCGCCCAGGCTTCACCGGGAACAGCAGCAATACACCACTGTTCCTTGTTTTCACGGCGGTCACGGTAGGGCTTCAGAATGGGATAGGACATCTGACGTGCCTTGGTGACCTTTTCCATGTTCATACCCTTCAGACCGTCGGGATCCTCGGAGATCAGGTGGATCAGGGCGGGACTGACCTCGCACAGGTGCTCCTGCTTGGCCTTCTGCCATTCCAG